>CAYZEL010000052.1:0-4497 GCA_964477515.1 uncultured Microbacterium sp. | reverse complement strand
CCTGTACTGCGAAGCGCTCAATGTGCTGATTTCGGGGGATATGCTCCTGCCGCGAGCGCACCCGGGGACTCCAACCCATCACCCGAACGGATGGATCGAGTGCTGTCACGGAGGCAGTTCCTTCTCCAGAGCGCCCTGCTCGCGGCCGCGACCGGCCTGAACATCGACGTGCTCGCGCCGCGCCTCGCGGCGGGGGCGACCGCCACCCGCACCGCCGACATCCCGACGACGCTCCTGCAGACGATTCGGCAGGGTTCGATCGTGAAGGGCCGGTATCGGGGCCTGACGACGGGGCCCGGCGAGCCATACATCCCCCGGCTCGATGTGCTGCGAGCCACCCCGAGCATGGCGCGCAAGGCATGCCGCCGGTCGCTGCTCTACCTGGGTCATCTGTCCGACCTGCACGTGATCGACGCCCAGTCACCCGGACGCATCGAACCGATGATCGTGCAGGACCACTCGGCGTGGGGCTCGGCGTTCCACCCGCACGATCCGCTCAGCCCGCACGCCACCGCCGCAATGGTGCAGGCGTTCTCGGACGCCCGCTACAGCCCGCTCACCGGAGCCCCGATGGGCGCGGCGATCGTTACGGGCGACAGCGCCGACATGCACTCGCACCTCGAGTTGCGCTGGTACATCGACCTGATGGACGGCCTCGCCGTCGTCCCCGCCAGCTCCGGCAATACCTTCCAGGGCGTTCAGGCGTGGGCCGAGGCGACCTGGGCGTATCGTCCGGGCGACCCTGCGGGCGGTCCGTTCGGCGACTACGGGTTCCCGCGCCTGCCCGACCTGCTCGCGCAGGCCATCGCCAAGCCCGTCGAATCCGTCGGCCTTCCCGCACCCTGGTACGCCGTCTATGGCAACCACGACACCCTCCTGCTCGGCACGTTCGACCTCAGCCCGCAGCTGCACGCCATGGCGATCGGCGGGCAGAAGTCGTACACGCTGGATGGCACGGCGGGAAGCATCCTGAACGGGTATTCGTCGAGCGGCAGCGTGTTCCAGCAGGCGGTGGACGCGCTCGGTCTCGCACTCGGCCGCCCGGGGTTCCGCGCCGTCACGGCGAACCCCGAGCGGTACCTGTTCGAGCAGCGCGAGTTCATGGCCGAGCATTTCACCACGCAGCCGGCGCCCGGGCCGGTCGGGCACGGGTTCACGCAGCACAACCTCGACACCGGCGAGACGTGGTGGCAGACGGATCTGACCCCGCACATCCGCGCGTTCGGTCTCGACACCTGCAACAGCGTCACGGGTCCGGATGGCGCGGTGCCCGGGGTGCAGTTCCGGTGGCTCGAGCGCGAGCTCGAGAGGGCGCAGACCGAGCAGAAGCTCGTGCTGATCTTCAGCCACCACAACAGCCTCACGCTCGAGAACCGCGCGCAACGTCCGGGCGACACCGAGGTTCTGTACGGCGCCGACGAGTTCATCGATCTGCTGCTGAGGTACCCGGTGGTGATCGGATGGCTCAACGGGCACACGCACCTCAACCAGATCCTCGCCCACACGTCGCCGACGGATGGGTTCTGGGAGATCACGACGGCCTCGTGCATCGACTTCCCGCAGCAGCAGCAGGTGGTCGAGATCGTCGACAACCGCGACGGCACGATGTCGCTGTTCACGACCGTGCTCGATCACGCCTCGCCCGCGGTACCGGGCACGAGCGGCAGCGTGGCCGACCTCGCGTCGCGCAGCCGCGAGTTCGCCGCGAACGACTGGGCCGAGACGCCCATGATGCGCCGGGGGTCGCCGCTCGACCGCAACACCGAGCTGCTGCTGCGCGCCCCGTTCGATCTGTCGATGATCACGGATGCTGCGCTCGAGAGCCAGCGGATGACCGAGCACGCCCGGCTCGTCGCCTACGAGACGGCGAGGGGCCTGTGAACGCGCGGCGGGGGTTTGCGGTGGCCGTCTTCTTGGCGGCTGGCGCGCTGCTTGCGGGTGTCCTTGCGGGCTGTTCGCAGATCGCGGCGATCGCCCCGGTCGGGGGCAATCACCTCGCCGAGGTCCGGTACGCCGCGATCGACGTGCTGCTCGAGGCCGATTTCGAGATCCTCACCGCGCCCGTCTGCGCGCAGGCGCCCTCGGGCGAGGTTTCGTGCCAGGGCGAGACGACGGATGGCACCAAGATCACCGTCGTCTCCCCCGCCGACGACCAGACCGTCCTGACGGTGACGGTCGGCGACGACGAGCTGTTCGCGGGTTCGATCATGAAGGTCCTCGACGAGGCGGCGAGGAACGGATGATCCGGTTGATCGCTCGGGCCTGGCCCGTCCTACTGGGCGCGATCGTCGGCAACGCGCTGCTTCAGGCGACGCTGGTGGCACCGTTCATCACGCCGTCGCTCACGGTCTTGTTCGTCGCGCTGTTCGTCGCGTCGTTCGTGGTGTTGGTGGCCGCGCTGGCCGTCATCGTCGCGCGGCTGAGGCTCGCCGCCCTCGGTGCGGGTGCGGGTGCGGGTGCGGGCGGAGGCGACGGCTGGCCGCGATGGTCCGACTCGGCCGCTTCCGCCGCAGTCGTGGCGGCCGTGGCGCTGGCCCCGATTGCGTCGACGTGGCTGTCGCCGGTGGCCGTGGTCATCGCGATCATCGTGCTCGCGGGCGTCGCGCTCGGTCGAGGTGCCGCCGGGTTCGCGACGTTCCGTCACAGCCCGGTGCGTGCGATCCTGCTCACCCTGGTCACGATCGTGGTGCTGGTGGTGGTCGGTCCCCCGGGCCTCGGAACGCTGCTCGCGGGCTTCTTCATCACGGGTTGGCCAGGTGCTCTGCTGTCCTGGCTCGGCTTCGGCGCAGCGGGCGTGCTCCTACTCACCGCGTGGACGGCCCTGGCCCTGCGGTCGTCGAGCGAGAGCAACTCCCGAGTCGAAACGCCGCGACCTCACGGTCGCTGAGCCTGTCGCCGCGGCACGCTCAACCACGGGCATCCGTCGTCCCTTCGGGAGGATCTGGTCACTCGGGAGGGAGGATGTCGGGGATTCGGCCCTCCCGAGTGACCAAGCCCTCCGGAGCGAACGAGCGGTCGGCGGGCCGAGGCTCGCCCCGGTTGTTGAGCGAGGAGCGACGCGACGAGTCGAAACGCCCAGGCACCTGCGGCCGCTGCGCCACCTCCACGGTCGGGGACATCTCCGCGACCGCCGCGGCGCATCCTCAGCCGCCCAGGCGCATCCGCGGTCGCTGAACTGTCGAAGCGACCAGCCCGAGCCCGCACCGCTCACACCCGCAGCACCAGCGCCTCCAGCGCCGCAAGCCGCGCAGGGGGATCCCCCGCGATCTCGACCGTGCGGACGGACTCACCTACGACATCCGGATCGTCGACAAGTTCCCGAAGCACCGCATCCATCCCAGCCCGCAACGCGAGGTGCTCGTCACCGTCCACGTGAATACCATCGCGCGCCACGAGAGGCAGCACGACCAGCAGATCAACATTCGCCATCGCCGCCGCCGTTATCCGTACCGCCCGCGCGAGCAACTCGTCGTCGAGGGGCACACCCGTCAGCTCCGCGGTCGCCAGAAGATAGGCGAGGAAATCGATCGGCCCGCGCTCCGCGATGACCGCGTCACCGGGAGCGAGTTCACCGAGCCGCTGGGCCGCGATCCGCAGTTGTGCGGCGAACATCCTCGCGCTCGGTGAGTCATCCGCTTCGTCGAGCGCCTCGAACGGATCGGGCAGAACCACGAACTCCGGATGTCGAAGCGCGAAGTCCGAGATGAGGGTGCTCTTGCCACTCGCATGAGTTCCGGACACCACGATGCGCATAGCGAGACGATACCGAGATGTCAGCGGAACGGATTCGGGGTGTCGCTGCCCGAGGCATCCGCCGCTCCCGCGGCGTGACCCAGATCCCAGGCGTCCCCGCGACCCTCGAGCTCGCGAGACAGGGCGTCAGCGTCGAGAACGCGCTTCGCCAGTCGGACCCAGTCTCCCCAGTGCGCCTCGACGGCGGGCGCATGGTCCGAGGTGCGGACGGCCCATTTCTCGGGCGCCTCGGCCGGGGCGAGCGAGAGCGCGCCGGTCGAGATGACATTGCGGCGAGGGTCGGGCATCAGGGGCTCCGTGAGGTCGGGCTGAGCGGGACGAAACACACCGGGCACGAAAAGAGCCCGGCCCCCGCGAGCATAGAGCGCGCGGGAGCCGGGCCCCCCAACGTGCGACAACGGCCAATGTGGAGATGGGGGGAATCGAACCCCCGTCCATCACTGTGATTCTGCGCCTTCTACGGGCGTAGCTTGTGCTGACGTTCTGCTCGGCTCCGACCTTTGCCACAAGCATCTAGGTCGACGAGCCCAGCCTGAGAAAAGTCCCGCGTGACGTTCAGGCGCCGTCACACAGCAAGACCCCTATATGACGCCAGGGTCCGTGTCGGGATCACACACGGTCTGACGGACTATCGGGCTCGCTTACGCAGCGAGGGCGAAGTCAGTGCGCTTGGTTTCGGCACTTATTGTTTTGCAGAGATCGTTTACGAGATAACCCTGCATCCTCGGCCCGCTTCTCGCAGGT
>CAYZEL010000051.1:0-13876 GCA_964477515.1 uncultured Microbacterium sp. | reverse complement strand
TCGTCGTAGTCGAAGTCCTCGTCGTAGACGACCATGTCGACGTCGCGCAGCTCGCCGAGCTCGCGCAGCTCGAGCGGGGTGAACTTCACCTGCGCCGGACCGCGACGACCGAAGATGTGCACGTCTGTGACGGGGGATGCCTTGAGCCCCTGGTAGACGTTGTCGGGAACCTCGGTGGGCAACAGATCATCGGCGTGCTTCGCCAGCATCCGCGCGATGTCGAGCGCGACGTTTCCGTTGCCGATCACCGCGACCGACTCGGCCTCGAGGGGCCAGGTGCGCGGCACGTCGGGGTGACCGTCGAACCAGCTCACGAAATCCGCCGCACCGTACGAGCCCTCGGCGTCGATGCCCGGGATGTCGAGATCGGTGTCGCGGATCGCACCGGTCGCGAAGATCACGGCGTTGTAGTGACGCTTGAGATCTTCGAGCGTGACGTCACGGCCGTAGCGGACGTTTCCGAAGAGGCGGATGTCACCGCGGTCGAGGACCTCGCGCAGGGCCGTGATGATGCCCTTGATGCGCGGGTGGTCGGGGGCGACGCCGTAGCGCACGAGCCCGTAGGGGGCGGGGAGCTGCTCGAAGAGATCGATCGAGACATCGAACTTGCGCTCGGTCTTGAGCAGGATGTCCGCGGCGTAGATGCCCGCGGGGCCCGCTCCGACGATGGCCAGCCTGAGCTTGGTCATGGGGTCCTTCCGATGGTGCGTTGCGAAGTAGGGGGCGCAGTGGGCGCTCAGCTGCTGCGGTCGACGACGGCCTCGGAGAAGCGCGTGAGCGCGTCGCGCACCGGACCGGCCGGAAGCGGATCGAGCGCCTCCACCGCTTCCCGCGCCCAGACGTGGGCCAGGCGCAGTGTGCGAGCGGTGGCGTCGTGATCGCGCAGATCGGCCAGGGCTGCGTCGAGGATGGCGGGATCTGCGCCGTCGGCGATCCGGGCCACACCGCCGTCGATGCGGACCTTCAGGGCGACCGAGTCCGCATCCGTCTCCTGCCCGAGCAGCAGGAACGGCATCGTCGGTACACCGGCGCGCAGGTCGGTGCCGGGCACCTTGCCGGTCTCGTCGGGGTCCGCGCTCAGATCGAGCACGTCGTCGAGCAGCTGGAAGGCGACGCCGGTCTTCTCGCCGAACGTGCGCAGCGGCATCCCGTACTCTTCGGGCGCACCGGCGAAGACGACGCCCGTCTCGGCGGCGGCGGCGATCAGCGAGCCGGTCTTGTCGGCGAGCACCTGCAGATAGAACGCGACGGGATCGTCGCCCTCCTGCGGGCCGACGGTCTCGTGCATCTGGCCGAGCACGAGGCGCTCGAACGTGTCGGCCTGGAGACGGATGGCGCGCTCGCCCTGCCGCGCCATGATCTGGCTCGCACGCGAGAACAGCAGATCACCCGTCAGGATCGCGACGTTGTTGCCCCACACGGTCTGCGCGCTCGGCACCCCGCGGCGGACATCCGCGCCATCCATCACGTCGTCGTGATACAGCGAGCCGAGGTGTGTCATCTCGAGGGCGGTGGCACCCTCGATGACGGCCGGGGTGATGCCCTCGCCCAGATGGGCGGAGAGCAGGGCGAGCATCGGACGGATGCGTTTGCCACCGGCCTCGTACAGGTACCGGCTCGTCGCGTCGGCGAGCGCGTCGGTCATCTTCAGTTCTTCGGCGAGGCACGCCTCGACCCGATCGAGACCCGCCTCGACCTGCGCGAGAAGTTTGCGCGAACGCGGTCCGGCGAAGACGCGCTCGGTCATGCCGAGTCGGCTCGTCAGTCGCGAGCCGCGCGCAGAGGGGCCCGGAGTCACCCCTCCAGCCTACCGGCGGGTTTTCCGCCCGCGGTGCAGAGCGACGATCCCGAACGAGAGGTTCCGGTAGGCGACATCCCGCCATCCCGCCGCGCGGATCCATCCGGCGAGGGTCTGCTGGTCGGGCCAATCGCGAATGGACTCGTTGAGATAGTCGTAGGCGTCGGCGTTCGACGACAGCGCCCGCGCGACCACCGGGAGCACCCGTGAGTTGTAGAACCCGTACAGTCCGGCGAAGGCACGCGACGGCGGGTGCGAGAACTCGCAGATCACGACGCGACCGCCCGGCTTCGTGACCCGCAGCAGTTCGGCGAGGGCCTTGCGGGGCTCGTCGACGTTCCGCAGGCCGAACGACATCGTGACGGCGTCGAACTCGTCGTCGGCGAAGGGCAGGTCGGTCGCGTTCGCCTCGACGAACGACAACCCCGACACTGCGCCGTGTCGGCGGCGCCCCTCGGCGATCATGCCGGGTGAGAAGTCCGCGGCGACGACCTGTGCGCCGCTCCGCGCGAGGGCGACGGACGAGGCCCCGGTTCCGGCGGCGAGGTCGAGGATGCGCTCGCCCGGGCGAGGCGCGAGGGCGCGGCGGGTGGCGATGCGCCAGAGCTGATCGTTGCCGAGGCTCAGAGCGGTGTTGGTGCGGTCGTAACGGTCCGCGACCTGGTCGAACATGCTGCTGACGCGGGCCGGATCCTTGCCGAGGTCGGCACGGTTGCGATCGGCAGAGGTGGGCTCGCTACGGTCGTCAGTCGGCGGGTGCGGGGTCACCCGTCGAGTCTACGAGGCGCGCCAGCCAGCGGGCCGCCGTCGCGGGATCGTACGGGGGTCGGTGCGCGGTGACCGCGGCGAAGAGGTCGGCCGTGACCGCTTCGAGCTTCTGGACCAGGTCGAGCGGGTAGCCGTACAGAACCCGGTGCTCCTCCCACTCGTCCTCGTCGTCGATGTAGACGCCGCGCTCCTCCTGATCGACGACGTCGAGGTCCATGTCGATTCCGGTGGGGACACCGTCGGACCAGCGTGCGTCCCAGGCGATATCGATGTAGACGCGCGTCGGATGCGGCCGCGCATTCATCGTCAGGACGTGGTCGCCCGAGGGGGGCAACAGCATCACGTTGTCCTCGACGACGACGACCGATCGCCCCGGTCGCTCGCTGCGCCACCCACCGCGCTGACCGAACCAGTCGCCCCACTCGTCCGAGCCGAGGTAGACGCACTCGTGCACCCAGTGGGTCGATCCGTCCCACTTGCGCCAGCGGAACTCCAGCTTCGTCCCTACGGGGGGAGTCCCCATGGAGGGACGCATCGATGCCTCGACCGGCACATTCGGATCTGCGCTCACGCAGCGAGTCTAGGCTGGAGCGGTGACCGAGTCCGCCCCCTCCCGTGTGCGTCGACTCGTCGTCACCACCCGCGAGATCGACCCGATCGAGGACGTGCTCGCATATGCCGACCCGGCGCATCCGTTCGCCTGGCTGCGTCGTGGCGATGGCATGGTCGGGGTCGGACGGGTGTGGGTGGACGCCACGAGCGGCGACGGGCCGGATCCGGCGCCGGCGAGCCACGCGGCGATCCTCTCGCAGGCCTGGCGGCAGACGGTGGCGTCGACGTCGGTGCATGACGACGTGCGACTTCCCGGAACGGGGCTGATCGCGTTCGGAGCCCTCACCTTCGATCCGTCTTCCGCACAGGCGAGCACACTCGTCGTGCCGCAGTTCGTCTTCGGCAGACGGGGCGGACGGTCATGGATGACGACGATCCACCGCGTCGGTGCGGAGGCGCCCACCACACCCTCCATACGCGACTGGGGACCGGCATGGTCCGCCAGCGTCGGTCCCGGCGAACTCGATGCTCCCGGCTACCAGGCCGCGGTCCGGGCCGGACTCGAGGCCATCGCCGCCGGGGAGGTCAGCAAGGTCGTACTGGCCCGCGACCTGATCGGCTCGGTCCCGACGGGCGCGGATCTGAGGCGGCTCGTGCGCGCGCTCGCGACCGGATACCCGGATGTCTGGACGTATGCCGTCGACGGCATCATCGGCGCGAGCCCCGAAACCCTCGTCACGGTCTCGGGCGGAACCATCACGGCGCGCGTCCTCGCCGGCACCGCTCCCCGTGGTGCCGACGCGGACGGCGACACCGAGGCATCCGTCGCCCTGTCGGCGAGCGGCAAGGATCAGGACGAGCACCGCTTCGCCGTCGAGAGCGTGCTGCGGACCCTCCGACCCCACACGAGCGCGCTCACCGCGAGCGAGCAGCCCTTCGCGCTCAAGCTGCCGAACGTCTGGCACCTGGCGACCGATGTCGAGGGCATAGTGGCGGACGGCGTCTCGGCCCTCGACCTCGTCGGAGTGCTGCACCCGACGGCCGCGGTCGCGGGCACGCCGACCGCCGCGGCCCTCGAGGTCATCCGGCGAATCGAGCCCTTCGACCGCGGGCGCTACGCCGGCCCGGTCGGCTGGATCGACGCGGCCGGCGACGGCGAGTGGGCCATCGCCCTGCGCAGCGCCCAGTTCGGCGAGGGTGGTCGCATCTCGGCCCACGCGGGTGCGGGGATCGTGCTCGGCAGCGACCCCGAGGCCGAACTGCTCGAGACGCGCATGAAGTTCCGACCGATTGTGGACGCGCTCGCCTGATCAGCGGGCGAGCGGTACCTCGATCACCTGACGGCCGCCGATGGGCGAGACGAGCAGCTGATCGAGGGCCGAGCGCGTGGTCGGCCGGTGGTACTCCCAGCCGTAGGCCAGCGCGAGATGCTCGAGTCGCACGTTCTGCGGGGTGAAGAGCACGCGATCCATGTCGGCGGGCGACGCGACCTGCGCGACCTCGAGCCCGTCGAAGATCGTGCCGCCGCCGTCGTTTCCGACGACGACCTGCAGGCGCGGCTCGTGCTCGTTCGGGGGCAGCAGGAGCGCTCCGACATCGTGGAGGAATGCCAGGTCGCCGAGCAGTACGCGCGTCACGCCCGAGCGTCCACCCGCCTGGCTGGCGAGGGCGATGCCCGTCGCGGTCGCGATCGTGCCGTCGATCCCCGCGACACCGCGGTTGGAGTGCACGGGCACCTTCTTGCCCCCCAGCACCCGGTCGGCGACGCGCACGAGACGGGATGACCCGAACACCAGGCGATCGTGGGGCCAGGTCGCACGCCACAGGGCATCGACCAGAGCAGTGCGATCGAGCGGCGCCCGCACGGCGGCGAGTTCCGCATCGACGGCCCGGCGCCGCGTCGCGGGATCCGTGGCCGACAGACCCTCGAGGTCGGGGGCGGGCGTGCCGAGGTCGGTCTCGTGCGCCTGCGAAGCCCGCAGCCAGGCGCCCAGCCACGCGCGGTCGGTCTCGCCCGGGTCCACGCGCACCGACTCGACCGCCTCGGTGCGGCCGTTGAGGTTGAGCCGCTCGCCCGGCCCCCGGATGGCTATCACCTCGAGATCGGGGGCGGACAGCAGCGCGGCCACCTCACGACTCAGTGTGGGACGCCCGAACACGACGGCCCGCTGGACGGCCCCTCCCAGCGACTCGTCACGAAGCAGCGCGCGATAGCCGTGCACGAGGTTGCGCCCGAAACGCGCACCGCTGACGATCTCGGCGATCAGGGGCCAGCCGCCCTCGTGTGCGATCCGCTCGGCTTCGGAGCCTGCGTCGGCACCGGCGACCACGACCGTGCGGGGGCCGCGGGCCAGAGCGAACGGCACCGCCTGGTCGGCATCGTGCACGTCGGCCAGCCCGATGCCGCCACCCCCCTGATACAGGGCGCCGGATGCGGGTTCGGCGGCGTTCTCGACAGGCCCCGCGGGCGCGAGGTCCGCGGGAAACCGTTCGGCTGCGAACCACGCGGGAACGGGGCCGGCCAGCGGTTCTCGAACCGGCAGGTTGAGGTGCGCGGGCCCGGCGGGCCGGAGCGCCGCACCGGATGCAGCGGCGAAGGCATCCGCGGCGATGGCCCGAAAGGTCGCGGTCTGGGCCGTCTCGCCCGCATCGTCGACCTCGTCGGGCACCGGCGCATCCAGCGCGAAGCGGGTCGATGGGCCGAACAAGCCCGGCTGTCGCGTCGTTTGATTCGCACCGACACCGCGGAGCTCCGGCGGGCGATCCGCCGTGAGCAGGAGCAGCGGAACCCCCGCGTGATGCGCCTCGAGCGCGGCGGGCAGCAGATTGGCGACGGCCGTACCGGACGTGCAGATCACCGGCACGGGGCGCCGAGATTCCCGAGCGAGGCCCAGCGCCGTGAAACCCGCGACGCGTTCGTCGATCCGCACGTGGAGTGAGACCCGGCCCGCGCTCTCCAGGGCGGTTGCGGCGAGCGCGAGAGCCTGCGACCGCGACCCCGGGCTGAGTACGATGTCGCGCACACCGAGGTGCACGAGCTCGTCGAGCAGCGCGGCGGCGGCATCCATGGCGGGGCTCGGTGACAGCCGCGGCGTCGCGCCGCCGACGGTGGACACGTCAGCCGATCGAACCGCGACGCGGGCCGTCGGAGTCCGGGTCCGCGGTGTCCTGGTCTGCAGCGGCCTGGTCTGCAGCGGCCTGGTCCGCGACGCCCTCTTCTGATTTCTTCGGATCGGCGGGCTTCGGCCCATCCGTCTCGGAATCCAGCATTGCGAGCTCTTCTTCGAGCCGGCGGATGCGCTCGTCCTGATCCGAGAACGAGCCCGACCCGATCCTTCCGAGGAACTCCACGTCATCGTCGGGCGCCGACGCCGGCTTCAGGCGCGAGGGACGTGACCGGCCGACGACGAACCACAGCGCGCCGCCCAGCACGGGAAGCAGGATGACGATGGCGATCCAGGTCGTCTTGGACACCCCGCGGTGGCGGCTCGGAGGCTGCACGGCGACGTCAACGATGCTCACGACGTAGAACGCCAATGCCAGCACCGCCACGATCAGGAGCACGCGGGGCATAAGGACCATCCTAGGCGCGACCTAGGATGAGGGGGTGAAGGTTCCCCCGGTCCTCGTCTACAGCGTCCTGCGCCTGTTGGCGTTCCTGGTTCCGCTCGGCCTCATGCTCCTGCTGCCGATCTTTCGGCAGAACTGGCTCCTCGCCGTGGTCTTCGCCGCCCTGATCGGTCTCAGCCTGTCCCTGCTGTTCCTGCGTCAGCCCCGCGCGGCCGTCGCCCAGGGGCTCGCCACCCGTCGCACCAACGCGCGCGCACGGGTGCGCGACGAGGACGCCGAAGACGACCCGTCAGCCGACGAACGCCCACGCGAGGAGCGCGGCGTAGCCGAGTGACGTGACCGAGGTCAGCGCCAGGGCCGTGACGAGTTCGCGCGGCGCGCGGTAGGTCCACACGATCAGGATGGCGGGAAGTCCCGCGAGCAGCGCCAGCAGCGTGAGCCAGGCGATCGGGTAGACCAGCGCCAGGAAGCCCGCGATGCCGAACGGGACGAGCAGGAACAGCGTGAACAGCACCTGGGTCGCGCGCTTCCCGATGAGGACCGTGAGCGTGCGCTTGCCGGCGCTGCGGTCCTGGTCGATGTCGCGCAGGTTGTTCGCCAGCAGCACGGCGCAGGCCAGCAGGCCGATGGCGACGGCCCCGAACCAGGCCTCTTGCGGCACCGCGAGCGCCTGCACCCAGGTCGTACCGACCGTGGCGACGAGCCCGAAGAAGACGAACACGAAAATCTCGCCCAGGCCGAAATACCCGTAGGGACGGCGTCCGCCCGTGTAGAACCATGCCGCGACGATGCACGCGGCGCCCACCGCGATGAGCCACCACTGCTCGGTCCGGATGACGATGGCGAGTCCCGCGAGGGCCGCGAGGGCGAAGAAGGTCAGGGCGACGGTGAGAACGGTGCGGGGCTTCGCGCGGCGAGCACCCGTCAGTCGCCCGGGACCGACGCGGTGGTTGTCGGTGCCACGAATCCCGTCGCTGTAGTCGTTGGCGTAGTTGACCCCGACCTGCAGGCAGACCGAGACGGCCAGGCACGCGAGCGCGATGACCCAGTGGAAGATGCCGGTCGCGAGCACCGCGGCGCCCGTGCCGACAACGACGGGCGAAACCGCGAGCGGAAGCGTGCGGGGGCGCGCGGCGCCGATCCAGTCACGGGCCGTCGCGGGTTTGACGGTTACGGCGTCGGGACGTCCGCTCCGACGCGGATCGCCGCCGCCACGGTTCTTCGGGGAGCTGCGCTTACGAGGAGTACGGGCCACGAGGGAACATCCTAGGTCCGCGCTCAGAGCTTCCGCAGGAGGACGCGGTCCACCGTGTGATCGGCGGCCTTCTGCAGGATCAGCTTCGCGCGATGCATCGTGGGCAGCACATTCTCGATCAGGTTGGGCAGATTGATGTCGTTCCAGAACCCGCGCGCGACGCGCGCCGCCTCTTCGTCGTCGAGGTTCGCGTAGGTGTTGAAGTACGAGGCCGGCGTGCTGAACGCCCCGCGCTTGAGCGCCATGAATCGCCCGAGATACCACTCCGCGATGTCGTCGACCTCGGCGTCGACATAGATCGAGAAGTCGAACAACTCGCTGATCGAGACGTCTTCGGGGCGCGGGGCGGGCTGGAGCACGTTGAGCCCCTCGACGATCAGGACGTCGGGCCGGTCGACCGTGACGTGGGCGTCGGGGATCACGTCGTAGCGCAGGTGAGAGTAGATCGGCGCAGACACCCGCGCCGCGCCGCTCTTGACGCTCGTCAAGAAGTCGACCAGCGTGCGGCGGTCGTACGACTCGGGAAACCCCTTGCGGCGCATGAGTCCGCGACGCTGCAGTTCCGCGTTCGGGTGGAGGAACCCGTCCGTCGTCACGAGTTCGACACGGGGAGTGGCGGGCCAACGCGTGAGCAGCTCCCGCAGCAGGCGCGCGATCGTGGACTTCCCGACGGCCACCGATCCCGCTATCCCGATCACGAACGGGGTCGTTGTGTCGGATTCGCCCATGAATGCGCTGGTCGATGCCCCGAGGTCTTTCGCCGACTCGACATACAGGCTGAGCAGCCGACTGAGCGGAACGTACACCTCTCGGATCTCGTCCATGTCGAGGTGGTCACCGAGCCCACGGATCTGCACGATCTCGGTCTGGGTGAGCGGCTGCTCCTCACCCGACGCGAGCCGGGCCCAGTCGGCTCGGTCGAACTCGCGGTACATCGTCGAGGGCAGAGCCGCCTGCTCGACGAGGTCGGTCACGGCGTCCCGTCCCCGCGCAGCAGCCGGACGACGTGGTCGAGGACGGCATCGGCCACGGCGCGTTTGGTGCCCGAGACGTCGGCGACGATGTCGCCCGATGACGCGAGCACGACGGCAACGTTGTCGTCGGTTCCGAAGCCCCGGTCGGCGCCGACCGCGTTCGCGACGAGCAGATCGGCGGGTTTGCGGACCACCTTCTCGCGGGCGAGCTCCACGAGTTGTTCGCGGTCGTCCACCGTCTCGGCGGCGAACCCCACGACGATCCGCCCCGGGACGGGCCGCGACACGAGGGCGGCGAGCACGTCGACGGTACGCACCAGATGCAGGTCCATCCGCTCGCCATTCACGGCCTTCTTGATCTTGCGCTCGGCGAACTCCGCGGGGGTGAAGTCAGCGACGGCCGCGGCCATCACGACGACGGCGGCGCTCACGGCCTCACGCTCCACGGCGTCGGCGAGCTCGGCCGCCGTGCCCGCCTCGATCGTGTGGATCTGCGCCTCGGCGAGCGCGGCGGCCGGCTGCGGGTCGAGATGCGCGGCGATCACTGTGACGACCGCGCCCCGGGCCGCGGCCGCGAGCGCGAACGCGACGCCCTGCTTGCCGCTCGAATGATTGGCGAGGTATCTGACCGGGTCGATGGGCTCTTGGGTGCCACCGGCGGTGACCAGGACGCGGAGTCCGGCCAGGTCCTGCGCCGGGGCATCCTCTCGCGCACGTGCGTCCGCCGCGGCCAGGGTCGCCGCGACGATGTCGGCGGGTTCGCTCATCCGCCCGGGTCCGACATCCGCGCCGGTGAGGCGGCCCGAGTCCGGCCCCACGATGGTCACCCCTCGCGCCCGCAGCGTCTGAACGTTGCGGACCGTCGCGGGATGCTGCCACATCTCGGTGTGCATCGCGGGGGCCACGACGAGAGGCGCGCGACTCGCGAGCACCGTCGTGCCGAGCAGATCGTCGGCCAGCCCGGTCGCGAGCTTGGCCAGGCTGTTGGCGGTGGCAGGGGCGACGACGATGACATCGGCCTGCTGCCCCAGGGCGACGTGTCGCACAGCCGAGACATCGTCGAAGACGGAGGTGCTGACGGGGTGGCGGCTGATCGCCTCCCACGTCGGCGCCCCGACGAAGCGCAGAGCCGCATCCGTCGGGATCACGTGCACGCTGTGACCCGCGAGCACGAGATCGCGAACCACCTGAACCGCCTTGTAGGCCGCGATTCCTCCCGTGACGCCGACCACCACGTCGAGCACGCGGGTCATGCGTACATCGCACGGTACGTGGGCACATGGCCCAGCGGCGTCGTGACCGGCTCGGCTGCCAGCACGGCATGCGCGATCGCGCGGGCCATGACGTCGGCACCCGCCGCCAGCACCTGGTTCACCCGATCGCTGGCATGCAACGACTCGAGGGGACCCTCGGGCGGCGGCCAGGGGCCCCTGCCGGTGGAGAGCGCGAAGGCGACGTCGCCGTCGGAGAGCGTATGGATGGGACGGATCGCCCGAGCCATCCCGTCATGGGCGCACCCCGCCAGACGCAGGAGCTGCCCGCGGGAGAGCGGGATGTCGGTCGCCACGACGGCGAGCGTCGTATTGAGCGGCCGCATCGGAAGGCGGCCTCCGGCGAGCGCCGACAGCGCCTCGAACGACCGATGGCGCGCCGAGTCGTCCGGCGGGACGAGCCCGAACTCCGGGACTCCCGCGTCGTCGGAGAGCTCGAACTGCTCACCCCAGGGCAGTCCCGTCCGCTGGTTGACGGTGCTGCCGGCGGAGTTGACGACGACCAGCGCGCCCACGACCCCGCCGCCGGGCAGGACGACGCTCGCCGTGCCGACGCCGCCGCGGATCTCGCCGGCGACGGCCCCGGTCCCCGCCCCGACGGAGCCCTGTGCGACCGGCGCACCGTCATCGCTCGCGAAGGCGGATTCGAACGCCTCGCGGCCGAGAGCGGCGTCCGGCCGGGCGAGGAAGTCTCCCCCGCGCCCGAGGTCGAAGAGAGAGGCGGCCGGCACCACCGGGACGACGTGGGTCGGCTCCGTGCCGACGACGAACCCGAGTCCGCGCTCGGCGAGCCCCGCCATGACGCCGCCTGCCGCGTCCAGTCCGTAGGCGCTGCCGCCCCCGAGGTAGACGGCGTGGATGCGCTCCACGACGCCGGTGGGATCGAGCGCGGCGATCTCGCGCGTCGCGGTCCCGCCGCCGCGCGCATCGACCGCCGCCGTCACACCCGCGGCGCCGCCGAAGACGACGGTGGAACCCGTGAGCCATCCATCGCCGACACGGCTCGCATGCCCCACCCGGATGCCGTCCACGTCGGTGATGGCGTTTCGGGGACCGATGCGCAAGCGTCCGGTGCCGCCCAGGCGCCAGTCGAGGTCCGCGACATCCACGCCTCCACCCTAGTCCCGGGCGGCGACGCACCCGCCGATCAGTGCTTCGAGCCGGTCAGGGCGAGCACCCCGCCGAGCCCGATCATCATCCCGCCACCCGCCGCCGAAAGACGCTCGACGCGGCGCGGGCTGCGGGCGAACCAATCGCGGGCGGACCCCGCGGCGAGCGCCCACACCGAGTCGCTCGCCCAGGCGAGGACCGCGAAGACGATGCCGAGCTCGAGCATCTGCAGCGGGATGGCGCCCCCGCGGTAGTCGACGAACTGCGGAAGGACGGCGACGAAGAACGCGATCGTCTTGGGGTTCGTGGCGCCGACGACGAACCCCTCGGCCACGAGGCGCCGGGTCGAGGAGGCAGCGGCCCCCGCCGCGACCGCGGCCGCGGCATCCCTGCGGTGACGGATCGCCTGGATGCCCAGCCAGACCAGGTACGCGGCGCCCGCGAACTTCACGATCGTGAACAGCACCACCGACTGGGCGACGATCACGCCGAGCCCGAGCGCGACCAGCACCACGAGGACGAGCATGCCGAGGGTCGTGCCGACGACCGAGAGGACCCCGCCGCGGCGACCGAGCGCGAGGGACCGGCCGATGATGAAGAGCACCGAGGGCCCGGGCATGACGATCAGCACGAGCGACGCGATGAAGAACGCCACGAGCTGTGGCCACGGAACCATGCCGCGATCCTATTCCCGCAGGGCGGTCCGGAGCGCCGCACGGTCGGGCTTGCCCGACGGCAGCTGCGGCACGGTCCGCCGCACGAGGCGCGCCGGGCGGGCGGCGGGTCCGATCGCCTCTGCTACGGCAGCACGGGCGGCTTCGAGGTGGCGCGCGCCGTCGGTCGTCGCGTTCGGCTCCACGACGATCACGGATGCCTCACCCCACCGCTCGTCCGCCACCCCGATCACGACGGCGTGCTCGAGTCCGGGCACACCGCGCACGACGGTCTCGACGCGGTCGAGCGAGACGTTCACGCCACCCGAGACGATCACGTTGTCTCGGCGCCCGGTCACCCGCACGATGCCGTCCTCGACCGTCCCGGTATCCCCCGTGCGATACCGGCGGATGCCGTCGGTTCCGACCGGGAAGACCGAGGCCGTGAGCGCGTCGTCGCCGAGGTATCCGGCGGCCAGGGTCGGGCCCCCGATCAGCAGCTCGCCCGACTCGACGAGAACCTCGACACCGTCGAGCGGCACCCCGTCGTACACGCAACCGCCACTGGTCTCGGTCGAGCCGTACGTGCGGACGACGCGGACGCCGAGCGCTTCGGCCCGCTCGCGCAGGGGCACGGGGAGCGCCTGCCCCCCGATCAGGACCGCCTCGAACGAGCGCAGGGCCTCCCGGGGGCCGTGCTCGCTCTCGGCGGCCGCGATGAGCGTTGCGAGTTGTGCGGGGACGAGCGAGGTGTAACGCGAAACCGAAACGGGCATCTCGCGTGCGGCCGCGACAAACGCATCCGGGGTGAAGGGGCCGTCGAGATGGACGGGGCGCGTCCCCGCGAGGTGGGCGCGGATGAGCACCTGCAACCCGGCGACGTAGGTCACGGGCAGCGCGAGCAACCAGGCGCCCTCACCGATGCGCGCGGCCGTTGCCGTGGCCGAAGCCCGCAGCGCGCCCGCGCTCAGCACGACGGTCTTGGGCACACCCGTCGATCCCGACGTCGTGATCAGGATCGGGTCGCCGGACCTCAGCGCCGCGGGCAGCGCTCCGGCGACGGCGCGCGGATCGCTTCCGTCACACGATGAACCCGGCAACTGCACGCTCACGGGGGCCTAGAACTGCCAGGGGTACGGAGCCCAGTCGGGCTCGCGCCGCTCGAGGAACGCATCGCGCCCCTCGACGGCCTCGTCCGTTCCGTAGGCGAGCCGGGTCGCCTCGCCCGCGAACAGCTGCTGCCCGACCATTCCGTCATCGACCGCGTTCATCGCGAACTTCAGCATGCGGATCGACGTCGGCGACTTGCCGAGGATCGTCCGAGCCATCGCGAGAGCCTCGCGCTCGAGTTCGGCATGCGGCACGACCCTGTTGACCGTGCCCATTTCACGACCGCGCTCGGCCGAGTACTCCTCAGCGAGGAAGAAGACCTCGCGGGCGACCTTCTGCCCGACCTGCTTGGCGAAGTAGGCGCTGCCGTAACCCGCGTCGAACGACCCGACATCCGCGTCGGTCTGCTTGAACCTGCCGTGCTCGGCGCTCGCGATCGTCAGGTCGCAGATGACGTGCAGGCTGTGCCCGCCGCCGGCCGCCCACCCGGGCACGACCGCGATGACGACCTTCGGCATGAACCGGATGAGTCGCTGCACCTCGAGGATGTGCAGGCGCCCCACGCGGGCAGGGTCCGTGACGGATGTCTCGTCTTCCGAGTACTTGTACCCGTCGCGGCCGCGGATGCGCTGGTCTCCGCCCGAGCAGAACGCCCAGCCCCCGTCCTTGGGGCTCGGTCCGTTTCCGGTCAGCAGCACCACGCCGATCTTCGGGTCCTGACGTGCCACGTCGAGGGCCCGGTAGAGCTCATCGACCGTGCGCGGCCGGAACGCGTTGCGCACCTCGGGCCGGTCGAACGCGACCCGCGCGATGCG
>CAYZEL010000050.1:0-14112 GCA_964477515.1 uncultured Microbacterium sp. | reverse complement strand
GGTCGATGCGCACGCCGACCTGGTCGCGCTTGTCGATCTCGAACTCGAGCCAGGCGCCGCGGCTCGGGATGACGCGCGCCGACACGATGTCCTTGTCGGACGTCTTGTCGGGGGTCTTGTCGAAGTAGACACCGGGCGAGCGGACGAGCTGCGAGACGACGACGCGCTCGGTGCCGTTGATGATGAACGTGCCCTTGCCGGTCTGCAGGGGGAAATCGCCCATGAAGACGGTCTGGGTCTTGATCTCACCGGTCTGGTGGTTCATGAACTCGGCCTCGACGTACAGCGGGGCGGCATACGTCTTGCCGCGCTCCTTGCACTCCTCGATCGAGTACTTCTCGGGCTCGAGGTACGGGTTCGTGAACGACAGCTGCATCGTCTCGGAGAGATCCTCGATCGGCGAGATCTCTTCGAAGATCTCCTCGAGGCCGCTCACCTCCGGGACATCCGTCCGTCCGATGGCCTTGGCTTCGGCGACGCGCGCCTTCCAGGCGTCGTTGCCGACGAGCCAGTCGAAGGACTCGGTCTGCAGCGCGAGAAGGTCGGGGACCGTCAGCGTGTCAGAGATCTTCGCGAACGAGAGGCGGGATGCTCCGCGACCGGTCTTGGGAGTGGTGGTGGATGCGTTGCGCGCAGCGGCCAAGGGAAAAACCTCCATGGGCCCCGAAGGGCTCGTGTTTCCTCGTCGTGGGTGGATCGCTCACCTTCCCCGAAACCAGAGGGCCGCACGCCGCTTTCGCGGGGGGCACACAGGCACAGCCGACCACCATATGAGGGCAGGGGGAATCTAGGAGCGCAAACAACAACTATACGTCGCGAATGGCCGACTGTCCAGTCGGATTCTTGACGAGTGTTGGTTCCTACGGTATAACCGCGCGCGCCTCTCCCTATTCCCTCACCCCTGCCCCTGGCACCTGCATCTCCATCCGGCCCCGCGCGCACGGGCTTGGGGCGACAGCACCCCGGTGGGGCGCGAGTTCCCGCGCCCCACCGGGAATCCGACGCCCCAAGCACTCTCACAGGGCGGCGGAGGCGCGTCAGGCGGGCGCGCGGGAGTGGCGAAAACGGATGACGGTGCCCGGGCGGGCCCGTCCGAGGGCGTCGAGCGAGGCATCCGTCACGACCGCGATGACCGGGTAGCCGCCCGTCACGGGTCCGTCGGCGAGCAGAACGGTCGGGCGTCCGCCCGGCGGCACCTGCAGGGCGCCCGGCACCATGCCCTCGCTGGGCAGCTCGCCCGCGACGGCGCGTACGAGCTCGGGCCCGTCCAGCCGTGCACCCACCCGATCGGCGTCGCGCGACACCGTCCACACGGATTCGAACAGCGCGCGCAGGGCGGACGGCTCGAACCAGTCGGCGCGGGGGCCCGGCGCGAGTTCGAGCTCGAGGTGGTCGGGCGGCGCACCCCAGGGCGCGATATCGAGCGGCGGGACGGGGTCGCGCGGCGCGCGCCCGACCAGCAGGGTCCCGCCGGCTCGGAGCGGGCGCGGGCCCAGCCCCGCAAGGGTGTCGGTCGATCGCGATCCGAGCACCTCGTCCGCGACGATGCCGCCGCGCACGGCGAGGTAGGCGCGCGCGCCCTGCTCGAGCCATCCGATCCGCACCTCCGACCCCGCGGGCCAGGGGTGCGCGACATGCGTGCCGACCGGGCGGCCGTCGATCGTGAGCGGACCCGAGCCGCCCGAGACGGCGATCCACAGATCGCGCGCCGCGACCGCCCGGAAGCCCCCGAGGGCGACCTCGATCCCGGCCTTTCCCTCGGGGTTGCCGACGAGACGATTGGCGATGCGGAGCGATGCGCGGTCGACGGCACCCGATCGGGCCACCCCGATCGAGGCGTGTCCGGGACGCCCGAGATCCTGCACCGTCGCGAGCAGGCCGGGTTCGACCACCCGGATCGCGGCGGGCTCGGCCTCGCCCGCGGTTCGTGCGGGGACGACGGATGCGGTGGGCGCCGCGCGGACCGACGGACGTCCGATGCTGCGGAAGCGGACGCGATCCCCCGGCCCGAGAAGCGCCGGGCGCGCGGCGGCCGGATCGAACAGGGCTGCGGTAATCGTGCCGATCAGGCGCCATCCGCCGGGGGTCTCGCGCGGATAGGCGCCCGAGAAGGCGCCGGCGATGCCCACGGCGCCCGCCGGCACGCGGGTGCGCGGAACGTCGAGCCGCGGCACGTCGAAGGTCCACGCGGGGCTCGTCAGGTACCCGAAGCCCGGCGCGAACCCCGTGAACGCGACGGTCCACTCGGCGCGCTCGTGCCGTTCGGCCAGTTCGCCGGGTCCGAGCCCGAGCATCTCGGCCACCTCGGTGAGGTCGGGGCCGTCGTACGCGATGTCGAGCGTGATCGGGTCGGCGGGCGACGGGGGCGCCGCGGCATCCGTCGCCCGCGACCACGCGCGCTCGATCACGTCCCGCACCGCCGCCGCGGAGGTTCGGGCGGGGTCGAACGGCACGAGCACGGTGCGCGCGGCGGGCACGAGGTCGACGATCCCCCGGGAGCCGGGGGCGGAGGCGGAGGCGGAGAGCGCGGCGTGCAGGGCCAGGACGTCGGCGAGGCCGCCGACCTCGGCCAGCAGCGCCCGCTCCCCCATGGGGAGGATTCGCATGGTCCGCGGCGCACTCACCATGGGGCCGGCCTCCTCACGGGCTGCACTCACCACGGGCCGCGGACCGCGACCCCGGCGACATCGAGGGCGACGCGGACGGCGCGTGCCATCGCGACGGCCTCGGGTGTGTCGCCGTGCAGGCACAGCGAGGCCGCGTCCGCGGCGACGGGTGTCCCGTCGATCGCCTCGACGACGCCGTCGCGCGCGAGCCGCACGGCCCGTCCGGCGACGACCGACGGATCGTGCAGCAGCGCCCCGGGCATCCCCCGCGGCACGAGCTCGCCGCCG
This sequence comes from uncultured Microbacterium sp., assembly GCA_964477515.1. Classification (GTDB taxonomy): domain Bacteria; phylum Actinomycetota; class Actinomycetes; order Actinomycetales; family Microbacteriaceae; genus Microbacterium. The sequence goes on along the minus strand of CAYZEL010000050.1, from coordinate 11,218 downwards.
GAGGTGTATCCGCGATCGAGGAAGGCCTCGCGCACGAAGGGCAGTCCCGCGGCGACGGATGCCTCGGCCGCCGCTGCCCCCAACGCCAGGACCGGCACGGCCCGGCCGAGGGCGTCCGAGAGGTCCACCACCGCCCGAACCAGCGCCCTCGCCGCATCCCGATCCGCGCCGACCGCGTGATACAGGGCGCCGTGCGGCTTGACGTAGCGGATCTCGGCCCCGGCCGCGCGCAGGGCCTCGAGCTGCGCCGCTACAACTGCGGTCAGTTCCGCGGGTGCGAGGTTCATCGCGGTGCGACCGAACCCGGCACGGTCGGGGTACGAGGGATGGGCGCCGATCGCCACGCCGTGCCGCTCCGCGCGTTCGACCGCCAGGCGCATGGATGCAGCATCCCCCGCGTGTCCGCCCGCGGCGATGCTCGCGCTCGAGATGACCGCGAACATCGCCTCGTCGTCGGCCGTGGGCGCTCCGTCGATCGTTTCACCGAGGTCGGCGTTCAGGTCCACGGATACGGCGGTCACGGGGGTCACGGCACCATTCTTGCGCGCGCCGCTCGGCTACCGTGGGCGGGTGAGCAGAATGCGAGACGGCGACGCCGAGGCATCCGCCCCCTCGACCCGGCTCTCGGACGGCTCGATCGCCCGCGTCGTTCCCTCTCCGTACACGACGGGATGGGAGTTGGATGTCGCGGGCACCCCGCAATCCCATGTCGATCTCGACGATCCAACCCATCTGCACTTCGAGTACATCGCCCGCATGGGCGCCGTGATCGACCGGCTGAAGCTTCCGGGGCAGCCCCTCACCGCCGTGCACCTCGGTGCCGGGGCGCTGACCCTGCCGCGGTACATCGCCTGGACCCGACCGGGATCGCGTCAGCAGGTCGTCGACATCGAACCCGCCCTCGTCGATCTCGTGCGCGCCGAGCTGCCGCTGCCGAGCGGCGCATCCATCCGGGTGCGGATCGGCGACGCGCGGGACGTGCTCGGGCGGCTCCCCACGGGGCTCGTCGGCACGGTCGATCTGCTCGTGTCGGACGTCTTCGCGGGGGCACGGACCCCCGCGCATCTGACGTCGGTCGAGTTCTACCGCGCGGCCACGGCCGTCCTCGCCCCCGACGGCGTGCTGCTGGTCAATGTCGCCGACGGGCCCGGCCTACGCTACGCGCGCCGCCAGGTCGCGACGGTGCGTGAGGTGCTGCCCAACGTCATCGTGCTCGCCGAGGTGCAGGTCTTGAAGGGCCGCCGCTTCGGCAACCTGGTGATCGCCGCATCCGCCGCCAGACTCCCGACGACATGGCTCCCCCGCCTGATGGCAGCGGGCCCGCACCCGGCCAAGGTCGCCGAGGGCGCGGAGATAGACGCATTCGTCGCGGGAGTCTCGGCGACGACGGATGCCGACGCCACCGATTCTCCGGCGCCATCCTCGTCCCTGTTCGACCGCTGAGCGAACGACGTGCGACCAGCCTCGGCACCCTCGGCGCGGCACGGCCGGTTGTGCGTCGAGCCGTTGCACACTGGAGGGGCGAAACACGCGGTGAGGAGGTCACGATGAGCTATATCCACGGGTACGACCCCGACACCCTGCGTGAAATCGTCGACGCGAACGAGTGCCGGGAACGCCTGTTGGAGCTCGGTGATCAGCGCAGCCTGCCCGCCCTGCTCGAACGCGTCTGGCTGCTGAAGGTGCTCGACCGCCTCGAGGACGCCAGTGTCGTCTCGGACGAATCGGTGCGCGTCGCCCGCATGGCCGGCACCCGAAAGGACCTGCTCCGCGCCCGCATCCTGCACGCGACCGTGCAGCAGTGGCGTGGCGCGTACGCCGCGGCCGAACACGAACTGACGACCTGCGCCGGCGAGGCCGAGGGCCAGGGGTGGTCCGCCATCGCCGCGTTCTCGTACCAGCACCGCGGCAAGGTGCACTACGACGCCGGCGACTACGAGGCCGCGCGTCGGGACTTCAAGCGTGCCCTGTTCCTCCGCCAGGAATCGGGCGCCCCGGACGAGCAGCTGGAGGCGACGCTGCTCGCCGTCGATGCGGCGGACCGTCGTCGGGCCCGCGCGTCGGTCGCGAGCTGAGTCACGGCGCATCGGTCCGGTGCGACGGACGCGCCTGACCGTGCGGCATCCGATGTCGTAGGGACGGTTTAGGTTTTCGACATGTCCGATCTGCAACGCGTGCGCACCTGGGCCGAAGCCCTCATCGCGCTCCACCTGGATGCTTCGTGGTCTTTCGGGTTCGACAACGCCAAGCGCCGCGCGGGACTCTGCGACTACACGCGCAAGCGGATCAGCGTCTCGCGCTATCTGTCGGCGCGGTACGACGACGACACGAATCATCAGACGCTGTTGCACGAGGTCGCGCACGCGGTCGCGGGGCCGGCCGCCGGGCACGGACAGCGGTGGAAACAGGTGGCCCGCGAGCTGGGCTACGTCGGCGGCACGACCCACGCGGGCGAGACGGCGACCGAACTCGCGCCCTGGGTGGGTTTCTGCCCCGCGGGGCATGTCGCGTACCGGCACCGGCGGCCGACGCGGCCCGCATCGTGTGTGAAGTGCGCGCCGCGGTTCGACGAGCGTCACCTGTTCCGGTGGGAGAAGCGCGACATCACGCCCGCCGAGCGCCTCGCCGCGATGCGGGAGCGCTGAGCCCGGGCCGGGAACGACTGCTCAGGCGTAGACCCGCAGGTGGTTCGGGATCATGCGGACGCGCATCTCGTGGCGACCGTCGCCATCCTCGTCGAGCCGGGTCTCGAGTTCGCCGTCGTGCACGAAGACGGGGACGTCGCCGCCCTCCGGGAACACCGTGAGCGTGATCCGCGGAACGAGCCTGCGCTCGATGTCCGACGAGCGCGGCATCAGGTGCAGCGCCCGCGCGACCGCCGCCGTCCGACGACCGAACGCGAGCGAGGCGACCGCGCGATATCGCGGTCCGCGCGCGTGCAGCACGCGGACATCGAGCACGTCGTCGTCCGCACTCCAACGCCGCATCGTCGCCACTCGTTGCGGATCGTTGCGACCGACGCTGGCGAACACGGACCACACGCGCATGCGCTCGCCGTCGAGCTCGATCTCGATGGGCTCGGCTTCGCGAAGCACGCCCCAGGCGGCGACGAGTCCCCCGAGCCATTTGCCGAGCCGGTCACGGTAGCGCTCGCGCCGCGCGACGAACTCGGGATAGATCCCCACCGAACCCGCGTTGAGGACCGTGACGGCGGACCCACCGGACGAGAGTTCGGCGACGGCGACCCGCACCCCGCGCCCCTCCCGAAGCGCCCCGATGCCGGATCCCACCGTGTCGGCCCCGATGGCGCGGGCGAAGTGGTTGAAGGTCCCGCCGGGCAGGACGAGGAGGGGCAGTCCACTCTCGCGCGCGACCGCCGCCACGGTCGAGACCGTCCCGTCTCCGCCGCAGACGCCGATGGTGTGCGGAGGGGATGCACCCGCCCGTGCGCGGGCGACGACGGCGGACGGAGGATCATCCGGGTCGAGCTCGTGCAGCCGGGCGCGCGGCAGCTCGCGCTCGATCTCGTTGCGCGGGTCGGTGCGGATGACGGCCGTCCCCGAGGAGGGGTTCACGAAGATCAGCACCCCGTCGCCGTCCGGGGAAGCGGGCAGGTCGATGCGCTCTCCCCGGGCGGGCGCCGGCTCTTCCGGTGAGCGGCGGGCCGGCACGAGAGCGCGGCCGACGAGGGCAACCCCCGCACCGATCGCGAAACCGCCGACGACGTCCGAGAACCAGTGGGCACCGACATGCATGCGGGAGTACCCGACGGCGACGGCAAGCGGTGCCACGACCGCCCCGGCGAGTGGCGCTTCGAGAGCGACGCCGGTGGCGAAGGCCGCGGCGCTCGCCGCGTGCCCCGACGGGAACGACGCCGAGGTGGGGTACGCGGCCAGGCGTCGACCCACGGGGATGTCCTTCAGGATGGGACGTGAACCGCCGAAGAGCTTCTTACCGACGAGATTGGCGACGATGCTCGCCACCGCGAGCGAGCCGATTCCGCGCAACGCGGCACGAGAACGTCCGATCACGACGAGGCCGCCTGCGATGGCAAACCAGAGACGCCCGCGATCGGCGGCACGGGAGAGGCGGCGGTAGCCTTCGTCGCGGACGCGCAGGTCGCGCCGCGCATTCACGCGGCGATTCACGAAACGGTCCGCTCGACGCACCCAGCGGGGCATCACGGTCGTCCGGCGGTGCGCGATGACGGGATGCCGCAGGGTGCCGAGGAGCATCCCCCGAGGGTACGCTCCCCGCCCCGAGTCCCCACAGCGGGGCGTGCAGCCCGAAGGAATATCGCGCGACGGAAGGCCCGGATTCGACGAAGGAGGCCCGTTCCCTCGCACCGTTCCTCTCAGATGTCCGCGGAGTCGTCCACACGTCTCTGCGGAGACGCCCGGCCCGGGCCGACACACGGGTGCGACACTGGGGACATGCGCATCCTGCTCAAGCTCGTGATCGACTGTGACGCGGATGCCGCGTGGCGGGCCCTGCACTCCCCCCGGGCGGTTGCGGAGCTGTACGGCTCGCTCGTGCGACTCGAATCCGCCGAGCCCGGGGGGCTGCCCACCCGGTGGGAACCGGGGATGGATGCCGTCGTCGATCTGTCGCTGGCCGGGATCGTGCCCATGGGGCGGCAGCTCATCCACGCGAGCGACCGGATGACGCACGACTCACGGGGCGAGGTGCGGATCTTCCGGGACAGCGGCATCCCGCTCACCGGCCCCCTCGCATCGCTGGACGTCTGGGATCACCAGCTCGCCGTCGCCCCGGCCCCGGGAGACCCCTCCCACACCCTCTGGCGCGAACGCCTGACGATCGGCGGACCGACCGCTCCCCTGCTCTGGCCCGGTCTGTGGGCCGCGTGGCAGTGGCGCGCCCTGCGCATCCGTGCGCTCGCACCGACCTGGGCGCACGACCACGAGGCCGAGCCCGCGGCCGGATCCGAGCCCGCGGCCGGATCCGAGCCCGCGAGCTGACCCCGGCCGGTGTTCTCCCTACTCGGCGAGCGCCTCGACCGGAGCGACCCGGGTCGCGAGCCGCGTGGGCACGACCGCCGCGACCAGTGTCAGCACGGCGGTCGCCGCGATGACGACGCCGATCGGCAGAAGCGGCACGGCGGGTAGGACGAACGACCCGGCGGTACCGCCGGGGACGACCGGCACGGACCCGAGCAGCGACTGAGCGCCCGCCCAGCCGTACGCCGCTCCGAGCACGAGCCCGAGGACGAGCGCCGCGACCGTGACGTGCGTCGCCTCGAGCAGGATCATCCGGCGCACCTGACCGTTCGACAGGCCGAGCGAGCGCAAGAGACCCAGCTCACGCCGGCGCTGTACGACGCCGATCGTGAGCAGATTAACCAGGCCGACGGCGGCGATGACGGCGGAGACCCCTACGAGCGCCATCATCACGACCGAGAACGTATCCAGCAGCGACGCCATGAAGTCGGGCAACTCGCCGCCCGCGGTGGCGGTGAGCACGGCCTTCGTCGAGGCGATGGCGACAGCGAACATCGTGACGAGGGTGACCCCCATGACCACGCCGATGGCCATGCGCGACGATCGCTCCGGATGCCTCATCCCGTTCTCGGCGGCGAGTCGGGCGGTCGCGGACGAGCCGAACGCGCGCCCGATGAGCCGCAGGACCGGCGGCATGACGAGATGCGCCCCGAGGGCCAGTCCCGTGAACGACAGCAGCCCGCCGAGGAACGCGATCACCACGCCGAGCGGCGTCACGAGCCCGGCCACGATCCCGAGGGCGAGGAGCGCACCACCGACGATGAAGAGGGCGACGGCGGCGATGTTGCGGCCGGGTCGCCCCACGATTTCCGAGTGGGCGCGCTCCACCGAGCCTCCGAGCGCTTCGAGGGGGGTGACCGACAGGACGCGCCGTGAACCAGACCACGCGGCCGCCCAGGTCGTCAGCACGACGATCGCGGCGGGGAGCAGAAGTGTCGGCTGCACCAACGCGAACGGAACCGTCGGAGCATCCAGTAACGCGTCCCCGATCGCCACCCCGGCCGCGGCGACGCCGGTTCCGACGAGCAGACCGATGAACGCTCCGATGACGCCGACGCCGAGTCCCTGACGGGCGACTTCGGCGCGCTGAGACCGCGCAGAGGCGCCGATCAGCCGCATGAGCGCGATGTTGCGCACCCGGCCGGCGACGATCGTGGCGAACGTGTTCGCCGTCACGATCGCGGCGACGAACACGGCGACACCGGCCAGGAGGACGGTGAGGATGCCGACGATGACGGCCAGTGTCTCGGAATCGCCGATGAACCTGTCCGCGAGCAGAATCGCTCCGATGTACCCGGTCGCCGCGATGAGGACCACCCCGAATGCGCTCGACAGAGCAGCGACGAGGACGCTCGCGCCCATCCCGCGTTCGCGGAGCCACGCGAGACGCGTCATGCCCGCACCTCCTGCTCGTGCGCCGACCCGTGTGCCTGATCCGTCGCGTGCTCGGCGGCCCGTTCCTCGGCGCGCTCGGTCGCGAGCATGTGCGCCGAGATCTGCTCGGCGGTCTGTCGGGATCGGTCCGCGACGATGCGTCCGTCGCCCAGGAACAGCACGCGATCGGCGTGGCTCGCCGCGATCGGATCGTGGGTGACCATCGCGATGCTCTGCCCGTGCTCACGCGCGGCCACCGCCAGCAGCGCGAGCACCTCGCGCCCCGAGCGCGAGTCGAGGTTTCCGGTCGGCTCGTCCGCGAACACCAGGTCGGGCGCCGTGGCCAGCGCGCGGGCGATCGCAACGCGCTGCTGCTGACCACCGCTCAGCTGATGCGGCCGGTGTCGCAGGCGGGCGCTCAGCCCCAGGGTCTCGACGAGGCCGGCTATGCGGGCGCGCTCGAGGGCGCCCGGGCGCCGACCGTCGAGATCGAACGGCAGCATGATGTTCCCGATCGCGTCGAGCGTGGGCACCAGGTTGAAGGCCTGGAACACGAAGCCCACCCGGCGCCGCCGCAGGATCGTCAGGTCGAGGTCGGAGGCGCCCGTGATCTCGACGTCGCCGATCCACGCGCGACCCGAGGTCGGGGCGTCGAGCCCGGCCATGACGTGCATGAGCGTGGACTTGCCGGAACCGGAGGGCCCCATGATCGCCGTGAACTCACCGCGACGGATTCCGACGGTGACGTCGTCGAGCGCCCGCACCATCCCCTCGCCGGATCCGTAGGACTTGGACAGGTTGTGCACGCGGGCGGCGAGCCCGAGGTCCGATGTAGAGATCTGCATGCCTTCGACGCTATGGATGGCGCGGCACGGAGCGCGTCCGTCGCAGGTAGCCGGGGCATCCACCTGAGGGATGACGTCGATGTCGTCCCGGCGGCGAATCCGGTGCGACGGCACGGTCGGTCAGTTCAGGCGAGCCCGTGCTCGAACGCGAAGACGACCAGCTGCACGCGGTCGCGCAATCCGAGCTTGGCGAGGATCCGGCTGATGTGCGTCTTCACGGTCGCCTCGGACAGGAACTCGCGCCCCGCGATCTCACCGTTGCTGAGCCCGCGCGCTGCGAGCGCGAAGATCTCGCGTTCACGCTCGGTGAGCCCGCCATAGGACGCCGGAACGGGGCGCGGGGACTCGGCGAAGTGCGCGAACAGTTCACGGGTCGCGGATGCGGCGATCACGGCCGAACCCGCGTGCACCGTGCGGATCGCCGCGAGCAGGAACTCGGGGTCCGCGTCCTTCAGCAGGAAGCCGCTCGCACCGCCCCGGATCGCACGCGCCGCGGCCTCGTCGAGGTCGAAGGTGGTGAGCATCACGATGCGCGGCGGCCCGGACCGATCGGGGCCGGAGTACCGCGGATCGGCGAGGATCTCGGCCGTCGCACCGAGGCCGTCGAGCACGGGCATCCGGATGTCCATGAGCACGACATCGGGACGGCTTTCGGCGACGATCCGGATCGCCTCGCGCCCATCGGATGCCTCGGCGACGACCTCGAGGTCGGGCTGCGAGTCCACGAGCATCCGGATGCCCGCGCGAAAGAGCGCCTGATCGTCGACCAGTGCGACACGGATCATGACGATTCCCCCGCCCCGCGGAAAGGCCCACCCGACGGACCGTCACCGAACGGCAACGAAGCGTTCACGACGAACTCGCCGCCCGCCAGGCCGGCCGCGAGCGTTCCACCCGCGAGCTGCGCGCGCTCGCGCATACCGATCAGCCCGTGACCCTGCCCGTGACCCTGCCCCTCGCCCGGCGCATATGGCGGGTCGTGGTGCGCGTCACCCGCCACTCGAGCCGGGCGAATGCCGTTGCGGACGGTCAGGTCGACCCGATCCGGGAGCCATGCGAGGGCCACGGCGACCTCGCCGCCCGCGCCGTGGCGAAGGGCATTCGTGAGCGCCTCTTGCAGTATCCGATAGAGCGCGAGCTGAACCGCGGCCGGGGGATCCACCCGTGGCACGGGCTCGACGTCGACGCGCAGCGCAACGCCCGCCGCACGGACCTGCGCGTACAGCTCTTCGAGGTCGGCGAGCGTCGGCTGGGGACCGTCGGCCTGGCTGTGCCGCAGCTGCGTCAGCAGCAAGCGAACATCGGCGAGCGCCGCGCGCGCGGTGGTAGAGATCGTGCCGAGAGCGGATGCCGCAGCCGACGGATCCGTCGCCGCCGCATAGCGGGCGCCGTCCGCCTGCGCGATGACGACCGCGAGCGAGTGGGCGACGACATCGTGCATATCCCGGGCGATCGCGGTTCGCTGGTGCTCGGCGATCGCGGTCTCTTGCGCGCGCAGCTGCGCCTCGCGGTTCGCCCGCGCGCGGAGAGACGTGCGCACGAGCGCGCCGACCGTCCACGACAGCAGCAGCGCGAAGGTGGCGGCGACCCACAGCGCCAGGCCTGCGACGAAGGACTGGCCGAGGACATCCGTGATGCTCCACCCGCCGCGGAGCAGGGGCGGAACGATGAGGTAGATCGAAATCAGGGTCGCCCCGACGATTCCCGAGGCGAATCCCAACCACATCACCACACGCGATCCATAGGCCGCGGTCGCGTAGAGGACGCCGAAGATCGCGATGTCCACGACGAGCGGCGGCATCCCGAATGACATCTGAATCACCGCCGCGACCCACACCGCCGCGAGCGCCAGTGCCGGCGATGCCCGCCGCAGCGACAACGCCGCGACCAGAACGAGAACGACGCAGACGAGGGGCAACCGTCCGAGCGACGAGCCGGTCACCCTCCATCCGGCCACGAGATCCAGGCCCAGCGCCACGAGCACCACCAGAACGGCGCCCGTCAGGTCGACGGCGATCTGGTACGGCTTGAGCGGGCGGAACACGCTCGTCACGCTACGTGAGCGCACGAACCGCGGCATCCGTCTGCGGATGTATCTCTGCCCCACCGGCACGTCGCACTCACGCGGGCAGGATCGGGCGGTTCTCGTAGAAGGTCTGCAGCACGACGGTCGTGCGGGTACTCACCGAGGCCACTCCGCGGATGCGGCGGATGAGCGTCTCGAGGGCACGCGGCGACGCGACCCGGACGAAGAGCATGTAAGCCGCGCTGCCCGCGATCGAGTGGCACGACTCGATCTCGGTGATGTGCTCGAGCCGCTCGGGCGCGTCGTCGGGCTGCGCGGGGTCGAGCGGGGTGATCTCGATGAACGCGGCGAGCGGCTTTCCGACGGCTTCGACGTCGACCACGGCGCGGTAGCCGGCGATCACGCCGCGTGTTTCGAGCCGACGCATGCGCGCCTGGACGGCCGAGACCGACAGGCCGACGGCCTCCGAGAGTTGTGCGAGCGTGGCGCGGGCGTCACGCGAGATCTCGCGGACGATCAGCAGATCGACCGGGTCATCCAGGATCGGCGGGTGGGTGACCACGTCCTCTTCTTCCATGCCATGAGCATATCAACCGGAATATTTCCTGTGCGCGAGCGCACTGGCGGTACGTCTTCCTAGACTTCTCGTGTGCCTCGCCCGAGAGACGCGCGGGCACGGAACGGAGAAGGTCATGACGATGGACGCGATACTGCTCGATGGCTCCCTGGGCTGCGTCGAGACGAGCCACGCGTGGATCTCGCTCCGCGACGCCGCGACCGAACTCCAGACGATCCAGGCACAGGATGGCTCGGTGCCCGACCCCGCTCAGCGCGCCGGTGCCGCTCGGCTGGTCGCGACGATCGTGCGCACCATCCGCGAGCTCGCACCCCACTTTCCCCACGACGCGGCGTACCTCGAGGCATCCGTCACCGACTTCGAACGCTGGGCTGCGGGCGGCTTCGGTGTTCCCGACTTCCTCGATTCGCTCGTCGCGTTCCAGCCGCAGCAGCACCGCGTCGACGGGCTGCGGCACCTCGTGATCTTCCCCATGTACACGCAGAACGGGTCGAGCAACAGGTTCGTCGAGGCGCTCATCGTCGAGACGATCTGGCCGGAGTTCATCGCACGGCTCGAGGCGAGCGACTACGCGAACCGCCTGTTCGTCTCGCTGCGCCTGATCGATTTCACGCCCGGTTACGACACCAACTCGGCCGTACTCTTTCCCGAAACGGTCGCGGTGCGCCAGATCCCGACCTTCACGTGGGGCGCGATCTTCCAGGATCGGGAGGCCGCCCGTTACCGCCGGGTCGTTCGCGCGGCCGCCGACATCACCCGCCTCGCTCTGCCCGAGCAGGCCGCCCGTCTACTCGATGACCAGGCCGTCGCCGAACGCACCTTCGTGATGTGGGACATCATCCACGACCGCACGCACATGCGCGGCGACCTGCCGTTCGACCCCTTCATGATCAAGCAGCGGATGCCGTACTTCCTCTACTCGCTCGAAGAGCTGCGGTGCGACCTCACCGCGTTCCGCGAGTGCATCGAGATCGAGAAGCGCCTGAGCGAGACGCGAGCACAGGATCACGCAGCGTCCGACGCCGAGACGTTGGAGCACGCGAAACTCGTGCAGTACGCGGTGATCTTCGACCGCATCTTCCGGTTCGCGATCACCGGCTCGCGGGTGCGCAACTACGACGGACTCGGTGGTCAGCTGCTGTTCGCGTGGCTGCACCAGCGCGGGGTGCTGCACTGGACCGACACACAACTCACCCTCGACTGGGACGAGGTTCCCGCCGCCGTCGTCGCCCTGGGCGATGCGATCGACGAACTGTACTGGCGCTCGATCGACCGCCCGAAGACCGCGCACTGGCTGGCAGCCTACGACCTGATCCGCGGAGTGCTGACACCCCATCCGGGGTCGACGTGGGCCTCGGGGCTGCCTCGAGACATCCTC
>CAYZEL010000049.1:0-14123 GCA_964477515.1 uncultured Microbacterium sp. | reverse complement strand
CAGCTGCCGGAGGCTGACCGCACACGTTGGAGCAGGTCGGGCGCCGTGCGATCGAGGATGTTGCCGCCGATGCGGACGCCCAGGATGAAGAACAGGGCGCCGAGCACGACGCCGACGACCAGGGCGATCCATCCGTAGATCGCGTCGCCCGTCACGGCGGCCATGATCGCCAGGATGATCTCGGGAGCTGCGAGCGCGGCCGCGAGGACCCACACGGCGAGGAACCCCAGGAAGATCGAGAACGTCGCCCCGGGCACGCGCTTGAAGGGGTTGTCGCCTGCGGCGGGTACCGGCACGATCAGGTAGGCCGAGCTCACGGCGCAGACCCCGTATGCCGTCAGGAGCATACCGAGGGCCGACCCCACGATGGCGGGAGTCAGGTGCCAATCGCCCGTTATCGCGATCGTCACAGCGGCGGTCAGGAGGACGAGAGGGACAGCCACGGTCGCGGCACCGAGCATGCGCCCGAGGCGATCGGCGCGACCGCGGACGCCCGTCGCGACGATCGTGCCGAAAGCCGTCCCATCGTACGAGACGTCTGCGTAGGGCACGATCCCGATCACGAACGCGACGAAGGTGGCGCTGAACGCGATGAACGTGCTCGTCGTGTCGCCTCGCGCCCAGAACACGATGAGGACCGGAACGAACGGAACAGAGATGAGCTGACGGAGATACCGCGGATCGTGCACCCAGTACGTCAGTGACCGCGCCCAGCTAGCGCCCGTTCCGCCGGTCGGCAGGCGGCCGAACCATCCGAGCTTTCCGGCCGCCACCTTCCGTCCGCCGCGCGCAGGCGGTGCGATGAGGGACGCGGACAGGCTGCGGTACCAGATGAGCCAGAGGAGCGCGACGGTGGCGGCGGCGATCAGGATCTTCGCTCCCGCGACGAGCGGCGCACCGGCTGCGAGGTCTCCGGGAGCCGCCCAGGCCGCGGCGAGCGGCGTCCAGGACACCGTCTCGAGCACCCCGCCGAGAGCGGTCAGGTCGTCGGAGGGTCCCGCGGCGGCACGGAACAGGGCGCCGATGCCGGCGATGATCGGACCCGCGAGGATCAGCACGATGAATGTGAGCATGCCGACCACCTCGCGAACGCGCCGGCCCCCGGTCAGGCCCGCGGCGATAGCCGCGAACGCGCGCGACGCGATCACGCAGATGAGGATCCCGAGCGGCACGCACACGACAGCGGCGGCCAGGGCGATCGGCCACCGCCACCACGTGACGAGGCTCGCGAGACCGCCGAGCACGGTAGCAAGTCCCGGGATGCCGGTCAGGCCCGCGGCTGTCAGGGCCACCATCATCCGCCCCGTGGTGAGGGGGAACGTCGCCAGACGGGACGGATCCAGAGTCGTGTCGATTCCCGCGGCCACGACGGGCGCGAGGACCCACCCGAGGGTCAGCAGAGCGCCGCCGGCGATGAGGACGAGCCGTGTCACCTCGAGGCCGAGGTCGCCGAGGAAGAATAGGCCGAGGGCGATCAGCCCGACGGCACCGACGGCCCAGAGCGCGCCGAAGATGAATCCGACGAGCTGCCAAGGATGGCGGGAAAGAGTATTGCCGAGCACCCGGAAACGGATCCTCAGGAGAGTCGCAACCACTCCGGCCCCTCCGTGTGGTGACGGCCGCCGACCAGTTCGACGAATCGATCCTGCAGCGTTGCGGTGCCACGCACCTCGTCCACCGTGCCCGCAGCGAGCACGCGCCCCGCCGCGATGACGGCGACGTGGTCGCACATCCGCTGCACGAGGTCCATGGAGTGGCTCGACACGATCACCGTGCCGCCACCCTTCGTGTAATCGCGCAGGATGTCCTCGATGTTGGCGGCCGAGACCGGGTCGACGGACTCGAACGGCTCGTCGAGGACGAGGATGCGGGGGGCGTGGACGAGCGCGCACGCCAGGGCGATCTTCTTCGTCATCCCCGCCGAATAGTCGACGACGGGCGTGCCCGCCGCTGCGGCGAGGTCCATGATCTTCAGGAGGTCGGCGGTGCGCGCCGCGACATCCGCGTGCGACAACCCGAACATCATGCCTGTGTAGGTAACGAGCTGCTCACCGGTCAGGCGGTCGAACAGGCGCACCCCATCGGCGAGGTTTCCGATCATGGCCTTTGCGCGGACGGGTTCGGCCCAGACGTCCACGCCGTGGATGAAGGCGCGTCCCGCGTCGGGACGCAGCAGCCCCGTGGCCATCGACAGGGTCGTGGTCTTGCCCGCCCCGTTCGGACCGACCAGTCCGTAGAAGGATCCCTCCGGGACGGCGAGATCGAGTTGATCCACGGCTGTCTTCTCGCCGAAGCGCTTGACGAGGCCGTTCAACTGCATCGCGAGCGCGGGGGAGGCGGATGGTGGCGGCGCGGCGGCGGAAGGGGTCGGCGAAGTCACCACTTCACGCTACGTGCTCACCGGTCCGCTGGTATATCACCGGGCCGGTGTGTCGCCGGGGTGCGCGGAGTGCGCGGAGCGGATCAGATCGAGTACTCCGGTGCGGTCAGCAGCGCGCGGGTGTCTTCTCCGGGACGACGGGCACGAGCTTTGGCCGGAATGCCGACGAGCACCGAATTCGCGGGGGCGTCGCGCGTGACGACCGCATTCGCGCCCACGGCGGAGTCGTCGCCGATCGTGACGGGTCCGAGGATCTTCGCGCCGGCGCCGACGACCACGCGGTCGCCGAGGGTGGGGTGCCGCTTGCCGCCCTCGCGCTGGCGGCCGCCGAGCGTCACGCCGTGGTACAGCATCACGTCGTCGCCCGCCTCGACGGTCTCGCCGATCACGACGCCCATGCCGTGGTCGATGAAGAAGCGGCGTCCGAGCCGCGCGCCGGGATGGATCTCGATGCCGGTCAGCCACCGCGTCACCTGCGACAGCGCGCGCGCCAAGAACTTCGCGCCGCGCACCCACAGACGGTGATGGATGCGGTAGGCCCAGACGGCGTGGAGGCCCGGGTAGAGCAGGGCGATCTCGAGGTCACCGCGTGCCGCGGGGTCCCGCAGGCGAGCGGCCGCGACATCCTCCCGGATCGTCAGCCACGCGGAACGCAGGCCCACGTCAGTCCTCGCGTAGGTGCTCGTACAGAGCCGTGGAGAGGTAGCGCTCGCCGGCCGAGGGGACGATGACGACGATGTTCTTGCCCGCCGCCTCCGGTCGGGCGGCGATCTGCAGGGCGGCCCAGATGGCCGCGCCGCTCGACATGCCCACGAGGATGCCCTCGTCGGTCGCGACCCTGCGGGCGACCTCCAACGTGTCTTCGAACGAGACGTCGATGACCTCGTCGATGACGTCGCGGTCGAGGATCTCGGGCACGAAGTTCGGGCCGATGCCCTGGATCTTGTGGGGTCCGGGGTGACCCTTCGTGAGGATGGGGGAGTCGGCGGGCTCGACGGCCACGATCTGCACCCCCGGGACGCGCTCCTTGAGCACCTGGCCGACGCCCGTGATGGTGCCGCCGGTGCCGATGCCGGCCACGAAGTATCCGATGTCGCCGTCCGTGTCGCGCAGGATCTCTTCCGCCGTCGTCTTGCGGTGGATGGCGGGGTTCGCCTCGTTCTCGAACTGGCGGGCCCAGATCGCGCCCGGTGTGTCGGCGACGATCTGCTTGGCGACGTTGACGGCCTCCGACATCCCCTTCGTGGGGTCGGTGAGCACGAGCTCGGCGCCGAACGCCTTCAGCAGCAGGCGACGCTCCTTCGACATCGAGGCGGGCATCGTCAGGATCACCTTGTAGCCGCGTGCGGCGCCGACCATGGCGAGAGCGATGCCGGTGTTGCCGCTCGTGGACTCGACGATCGTTCCGCCGGGCTTCAGCTCGCCGGATGCCTCGGCCGCATCGACGATCGCGATGCCCAGGCGGTCCTTCACGCTCGACACCGGGTTGTAGAACTCCAGCTTCGCGAGCACGACACCCCCGAGACCCTCTGTCACGCGGTTCAGGCGGACGAGCGGGGTGTTTCCGAATGCGGAGGTGATGTCGGGGTGGATACCGGCCATGGGCGTGCCTTTCGCGATGGTGCAGGTGTCTCGGGCGGAAGCGGTGCTTCGGCGTCGACCTCGACGCACTCCCACGAGCCTAGGCGAGGCCCGTCGGGGTCGGCGCGATTGTGACGATTCCGCGGATTCGCGGCCCGGGGGAGCGGCCCCCGGTAATGTGGTGGCGCTCATGCCCCCCTCCGAAAACTCCTCTCCGTCCGCGCGCGCGCTTTCACCCCTGCTGCGCGAGGCCGCCGAGCGACTCGCCGCGGCGGGCATCGCCGACCCCGGGGTCGATGTCGAACTCCTCGCCGCGCACGTTCTCGGCACGAGCCGCGGGGGAGTGCAGGCCGCGAGCATCCGGGGCGATGAGATCGAGACCGCGGATGCCTCGGCGTTCGAAGAGCTGGTCGAGCGCCGCGCCGCGCGGGTTCCGCTGCAGCACATCACCGGGTACGCCCCGTTCCGGCGCCTGGTTCTGAAGGTCGGTCCCGGGGTCTTCGTGCCGCGCCCCGAGACCGAGATCGTCGCGCAGTTCGCTATCGACTCGCTCGGTGCCGCCGCGTCACCGACGCCGATCGCGGTGGACCTCGGTACGGGCAGCGGCGCGCTGGCGCTCGCTCTCGCGACCGAGGTGCCGCACGCGATGGTCTACGGGGTCGAGAAGTCGCCGGATGCCTTCGTCTGGGCCAAGGGCAACGCGGAGTTCGTCGGGGCGACGAATGCGCGGATCATCCGGGGGGACCTCGACACGGCCCTCCCCGAACTCGACGGCACCGTCGATGTCGTCGTCTCGAACCCCCCGTACGTTCCCGACGACGCGATCCCGCGCGACCCCGAGGTGCGCTTCCACGACCCCGAGGCCGCGCTCTACGGCGGTCCCGACGGCCTGGACGTCGTGCGGCGTGTGAGCCGTGCCGCCCTGCGCCTGGTGCATCCCGGGGGCACGGTCGTGATCGAGCACGGCGAGTGGCAGGGCGCGGCGGTGCGGGACATCCTGACGGCGGACGGCTGGCGTGCGGCCGCGACGCATCCGGATCTGACGATGCGCGATCGCGCGACCACGGCGCTGCGTCCCTGAGACGAGCGTCCGAGGGCCGATGGCACGGGGCGGGCGACGAGGATGCCCCACCGTAGACTTGGCGGGACATGTCCGACATCTTCGACTGCCGCGACGAGGCGCAGCTCCTCGCGGGCCTGCGGCACGCGCGACGTTCCATCGCGCGCGGTGAGCTCGTCGTTCTGCCGACCGACACGGTCTACGGCGTCGCGGCGGATGCCTTCGACCCGGCCGCCGTCACCGCTCTGCTGGCCGCGAAGGGGCGGGGTCGCCAGTCGCCCCCGCCGGTCCTCGTCTCGGGGGCACCGATGCTCGCGGCGCTCGTCAGCGAGGTGCCCGAGCCCATCGAGCGGTTGATCGCCGAGTTCTGGCCCGGCGGCCTCACCATCGTGCTGCCGAGCCAGCCCTCGCTCGCGTGGGATCTGGGCGAGACGCACGGCACGGTCGCGGTGCGGATGCCCGACAACCGCGTCACCCTCGACCTGATCCAGGATGCGGGGCCGCTCGCGGTCTCGAGTGCCAACCTCACGGGTCGCCCGGCCGCGACATCCGTCCTCGAGGCGGAGCGGATGCTGCGCAGCAGCGTCAAGGTCTATCTCGACGACGGGCCCTCGAACACCGGTATCGCGTCCACCATCATCGATGCCACAGCACTGGCCCGCCACGAGAAGGACGCCCGGGTGCGGGTGCTGCGCGAGGGCGCCGTGTCTCTCGAGCGGCTGCGTGAGTGCCTGGGTGAGCTGCTGGACGACTCCCTCGCGTCGGGTGCCACCGCGTGAAGCAGTACATCTTCACCATCCTCTTCACGGCGTTCCTGACGTTCGCCCTCTCGTGGGGGGTGTGGCAGCTCAGCATGCGGTTCAAGCTGTATCCCGGCATCCGCGAGCGCGATGTGCACAAGACGCCGACGCCCCGACTCGGTGGTGTGGCGATGTTCTTCGGCATCGTGGCGGCCTTCGTCGTGTCGCGTGCCAACGATTTCTTCAATCCGTTCTGGTCGGCCCCGCAGCAGATCTACGGGATCCTCGGTGCGATGCTGCTGATCGTCATCGTGGGTGTGATCGACGACCTGTGGGACCTGGACTGGCTCATCAAGCTGGGCGCGCAGTTTCTCGCCGCCGGGCTCATCGCGGGCGTCGGCGGACTGCAGATCTATTCGCTGCCCATCGGCGGTCTGACGGTCGGCTCCAGCTGGGTCAGCTTCACGCTGACGGTCTTCTCGATCGTCGTCGTCATGAACGCGGTCAACTTCATCGACGGGCTCGACGGCCTCGTCGCCGGCGTCTGCCTGATCGCGAACGGCGTGTTCTTCGTCTATTCCTATCTGCTGCTTCGTGAGTTCGCGACGAACAACTTCTCGCTCGCAACGTTCATCGCCGCAGTGCTGGTCGGAGCGTGCCTCGGCTTCCTGCCCCTGAACTGGACGCCCGCGAAGCTCTTCATGGGCGATTCCGGTGCGCTGCTGCTGGGACTGCTCATGGCGACGTCCGCCGTCGCGATCACCGGTGCCATCCCGCCGGGTGCACTCGACCCGGAGGACGTCGGTCGCTCGCAGCTGCTCGGTGCGTTCATCCCGATCGTCCTGCCGATCGTCGTCGTCCTGCTGCCGCTGCTCGACTTCGGGATGGCGGTGCTGCGCCGCCTGCGCGCGGGCAAGAGCCCGTTCTCGCCCGACCGCAAGCACCTGCATCACCGCATGCTCGACATGGGCCACAGCGACCGCGATGCCGTGCTGATCTTCTACGCCTGGACAGCGGTCATCAGCCTCGCGGTGCTGCTGATGTTCATCGCCGAGCGCAACCAGCTGTCCTACTGGATCGGGGTCGGCTTCGCCGTCATCGGCGCCTCGGCGTGCCTCGTCCTGACGTTCATGCCCTCGAGGCGCCGCCGGCGCGAAGCGGACACCCGCACCACCGACGAGATTCTGACCCCCGTGGAGGAACTGCCATGAAGAAGACACGCCCGTCCCCGTCCTCGGACCGGGTCGTCGCCAGTACGCCCATTCTCGCCGCGACACTGCGCTGGAGCGTGATACTCACGGCGGCCCTCATCGTCGTGGGCGTGCTCGTCGGGTTCAGCGTGGCCCAGGCGGACGGAGCGTTGAGCGCGCTCTCGGGCGTCCTGACCGCCGCGGTCTTCCTCGGCATCACGGCCGTCAGCATCCTGATCGCCAACCGCTGGTTCGGCGACCCCCTGTACGTCCCGATCTTCTTCGGCATCGTGCTGGGCGGCTGGTTGCTGAAGTTCGTCGTGTTCATCGTCGTCCTGCTCGTCCTGCGTGGACAGGAGTGGATCGTCCCGCCCGTGTTCTTCGTCGGACTGATCGCCGGGATCGTCGCCTCGCTCGTGGTGGACGTCGTCGTCATGCTGCGGATGCGATTGCCGTATGTGAGCGATGTGACGATGCCGGGGGATGACAGTGCCCCTGAAACCCCGCGGAGCATCACGAAGCCGCCCGCGGATTCGTGACCTGCCCAGATCCTTGATAGGGTTGAGGCGTTCCCCTGGGCCGTGCATCGAACTGAGGTTCGTGACAGACACAGTCGTAACAGACACCGTCGTTAGACATTTTTTCGGCAGTCTTTTCCGCAGTCTCACCGATACACAGTGACGTGCACCTCCGCGGTTGACTCTCACCATTCCCGTCGCATCGGTCTCGACCGGTGCCCCCGAAGCTGGAGCCAGCGCAGTTGACTCAAGCCGCGACTTTGATCGCCACCGCAAGCACCGACGATGGTGGATTCCATCCGCCGTCGATCTGGGAGTTCTTCCCTGACGCCGTCCTGTTCGAGGGGACCTGGTTCGCGCTCACGCGCATCAACCTGATCCAGATCCTTGCGACGGTCGTGCTGATCATCGTCTTCCTGCTCGGCACGCGCCGTATGAAGGTCGTTCCCGGTCGGTTCCAGAGCGTCGTCGAGATGGGCCTGGACTTCGTCCGCGTGAACATCGCGCACGACCTGCTCGGGCGCAAGGACGGCGACCGGTTCCTGCCGATCCTCACGACGTTCTTCTTCCTGATCCTGTTCATGAACATCACGGGAGTCATCCCGTTCCTGAACATCGCAGGCACGAGCGTCATCGCCATGCCGCTGCTGCTCGCGGTCGTGGCGTACGTCATGTTCATCTACGCGGGTGTGCGCAAGAGCCCGGGCAACTTCTTCAAGAACTCGCTGATGCCCTCGGGCGTGCCGTGGCCGCTGTA
This sequence comes from uncultured Microbacterium sp., assembly GCA_964477515.1. GTDB lineage: Bacteria > Actinomycetota > Actinomycetes > Actinomycetales > Microbacteriaceae > Microbacterium. The sequence continues at coordinate 5,897 of CAYZEL010000049.1, read as the reverse complement.
CATCATCATCATTCCGCTCGAGTTCCTCTCGACCTTCATCATCCGGCCCGTCACGCTGACGCTACGACTCCTGATGAACATGATCGTCGGGCACCTCATGCTGGTGCTGTTCTTCGCGGCGACGCAGTTCTTCATCTTCTCGCTCGGCGGCTTCTGGTCGCTGCTCGGCGTCGGAACGCTCGCGTTCGGTTTCGCCTTCACCCTCTTCGAAATCCTGGTGGCGTTCCTCCAGGCCTACGTTTTCACCATCCTCTCCGCGGTCTACATCCAGCTCGCGGTAGCGGAAGAGCACTGATCGGGTCGGCGATCGCCGCCCCTCACCGAAAGGAAACACACCCGTGGATGCAACTACGGTTCTCGCCCAGGTCACCGGCTCCGTCGCGACCGTCGGATACGGCCTCGCCGCGATCGGCCCGGCCATCGGCGTGGGCATCGTCGTCGGCAAGACCATCGAGGGCGTCGCGCGTCAGCCCGAGCTGGCCGGCCGCCTTCAGGTCCTGATGTTCATCGGTATCGCGTTCACCGAGGCGCTTGCGTTCATCGGTATCGCGACCGGCTTCATCTTCGGCTTCTAAGTCATCAGACCCACACTTAAGGAGACAGGATGCTGAACGCTCTTGTCACTCTTGCCGCTGAAGGCAAGGGCGAGGCGCCCAGCCCGCTCATTCCGGCGATCTACGACATCGTCTGGTCTGCGGTGTGCTTCGTCGTCATCCTGCTGGTGTTCTGGCGCGTCATCCTTCCGCGGATGACCGCGCTGCTCGACGCGCGGTCCGCCGCGATCGAGGGCAACATCGCCAAGGCTGACGAGGCGCAGAAGCAGGCCGAGGCGGCGTTGCAGGAGTACACCGCGCAGCTCACCGACGCCCGCCGCGAGGCCGGTGAGATCCGCGAGGCCGCCCGTGAGGACGGCAAGCGCATCCTCGCCGAGGCCAAGGACGCCGCGGCCGCCGAGGCCGCGCGTCAGACCGCGACGGCGCACGCGCAGATCGAAGCCGAACGCCAGGGTGCACTCGTTTCGCTGCGTTCCGAGGTGGGAACGCTCGCGCTCGACCTCGCCGGCGGAGTCATCGGAGAGACCCTCTCCGACGACGCGAAGGCGAAGTCCGTGGTCGACCGCTTCCTGGCCGAGCTCGAGGCATCCGAAAAGGCTGCTGCGGGGAAGGCCGAGTAATGGGCAGCGCGACCACTCAGGCGCAGCGCGCGACGAACGCCGAGCTTGCCGGTGCGAAGGGGCTCGATCTCGCGGTGGCGAGTCAGCTCTTCCACGCGGCACGGGTCGTCGGTTCCTCGTCGCACCTGAGCGGTGCGCTCGCCGACCCGTCGGCATCGCAGCAGTCCCGCCGGAAGGTCGTCGAGGATGTCTTCGGCGCGACGTTCGCACCGACGAGCGTCTCCCTTCTCGCGTTCGCGGTCGAGCAGCGGTGGTCTTCCGCCGCCGATCTGATCGCCGGAATCGAGGAGCTCGCGATCCGCGTCGTGGCGATCACGGCGGGTGCGGGCTCGGCGGGTGCCTCCGACATCGAGGGCGAGTTGTTCTCGTTCTCGCGAACCGTCACGGCGAACCCCGAGCTCGAGCTTGCGCTCGGCAGCCGCCTGGGCGACGCGACAGCGAAGGGTGCGCTCGTCGACACGCTGCTCGCGGGCCGCGTCGGTGCCGGCACCGCCCTGATCGTCTCGTCGATCGTGCAGCAGCCGGGGGAGCGTCGCATCCGCGAGTCGCTCTCGCGCACGATGCGGATCGTCTCGGACGAGTTGAACCGGACGGTCGCGACCGTCACGACGGCCACCCCGCTCACGGACGCGCAGTCGGCGCAGCTGATTCGCCTGCTGAGCGCGAAGTACGGCCGCGACGTATCGCTGAACACGGTGGTCGACGAGGCCGTTGTCGGCGGACTGCGCGTGCAGATCGCGGACGACGTGATCGACGCATCCGTCTCCGCTCGCCTCGCGGAACTCCGCCAGCGGTTGGCGGGCTGAACCCAGATTTCCCGCACCCCGTGCGGAACGCGGAGCGAGAGCCCCGCACCAGACAGCACTCTCAAGATAGAGGAAGACAATGGCAGAACTATCGATCAGCCCCGACGTCATCCGTGACGCGCTGAAGGACTTCGCCGCCGCGTACGAGCCCACCGGCGCGGCCGCGACCGAGGTCGGCACGGTCGTCGACGCGGCCGACGGCATCGCCCACGTCGAGGGCCTGCCCGGCGTGATGGCGAACGAGCTCGTCACGTTCGAGGACGGCACGCAGGGCCTCGCCCTGAACCTGGACGAACACGAGATCGGTGTCGTCGTCCTCGGCGAGTTCTCGGGCATCGAGGCCGGCAACTCGGTCACCCGCACGGGCGAGGTCCTCTCGGTCGCCGTCGGCGACGGATACCTCGGCCGCGTGGTCGACCCGCTCGGAAACCCGATCGACGGCCTCGGCCCGGTCGCGACCGCGGGGCGCCGTGCGCTCGAACTGCAGGCGCCCGGCGTCATGCAGCGCAAGTCGGTGCACGAGCCCATGCAGACCGGCATCAAGGCAATCGACGCGATGATTCCGATCGGTCGCGGCCAGCGTCAGCTCATCATCGGCGACCGCCAGACCGGTAAGACGGCCATCGCGATCGACACGATCATCAACCAGAAGGACAACTGGGCGTCGGGCGACGAGAACAAGCAGGTTCGCTGCGTGTACGTCGCCATCGGCCAGAAGGGCTCCACGATCGCGGCCGTCAAGGGCGCGCTCGAGGACGCCGGGGCGATGGAGTACACCACCATCGTCGCCGCGCCCGCGTCCGACCCGGCCGGGTTCAAGTACCTCGCGCCCTACACCGGCTCGGCCATCGGCCAGCACTGGATGTACGGCGGCAAGCACGTCCTGATCATCTTCGACGACCTGTCGAAGCAGGCCGAGGCCTACCGCGCCGTTTCCCTCCTCCTCCGTCGTCCGCCGGGCCGCGAGGCCTACCCGGGTGACGTCTTCTACCTGCACTCCCGTCTGCTCGAGCGCTGCGCGAAGCTCTCGGACGAGCTCGGCGCCGGATCGATGACGGGTCTGCCGATCATCGAGACGAAGGCCAACGACGTCTCGGCGTACATCCCGACCAACGTGATCTCGATCACGGACGGCCAGATCTTCCTGCAGTCCGACCTGTTCAACGCCAACCAGCGTCCCGCGGTCGACGTGGGTATCTCGGTCTCGCGTGTCGGTGGTGACGCTCAGGTCAAGTCGATCAAGAAGGTCTCGGGAACGCTCAAGCTCGAGCTCGCCCAGTACCGCTCGCTCGAGGCTTTCGCGATGTTCGCGAGCGACCTGGACGCGGCATCCCGTCGCCAGCTGGCGCGCGGTGCGCGACTGACCGAGCTGCTCAAGCAGCCGCAGTACTCGCCGTACCCGGTCGAGGAGCAGGTCGTCTCGATCTGGGCCGGCACCAACGGCAAGCTCGACAACATCGCCGTCGAGGACGTGCTGCGCTTCGAGGCGGAGCTGCTGGATCACCTGCGCCGCAACACCGAGATCCTGACGACGCTCCGCACGACCAATGTGCTGGACGACGACACGCTCGCCGAGCTCGACAAGCAGGTCGACGCGTTCACCCTCGAGTTCCAGGGTGGCAAGGGCCAGAGCATCTCCGCTCCCGGACACGAAGAGGTCGCGGCCGCCGAGGCCGAGGACGTCAACCAGGAGCAGATCGTCAAGGGCCGCCGGGGCTAGGGAGACGCGACAGCGACACCATGGGCGCACAACTACGGGTCTACAAGCAGAAGATCTCTTCTGCCCAGACGACCAAGAAGATCACGAAGGCGATGGAGCTCATCGCGGCTTCGCGCATTCAGAAGGCGATGGCGCGCGTCAAGGCGTCCTCACCTTTTGCGCGCGCCGTGACGCGGGCCGTCTCGGCGGTCGCGACCCACTCCAACGTCGAACACCCGCTCACGACGGAACGTCCGGTCATCCGACGGTCGGCCGTCGTCATCTTCACCTCGGACCGCGGGCTCGCGGGCGCGTTCAACTCGCAGATCCTGCGTGAGGGGCTCGAACTTGCCGCGCTGCTGCGTTCCCAGGGCAAGGAAGTCACGTACTTCCTCGTCGGACGCAAGGCGGTCGGCTACTTCCAGTTCCGCAAACTGGCGAGCGCGGCGCAGTGGATCGGCGACACCGACACCCCGCAGTTCACGACGGCGGAGAAGATCAGCGCCGAGCTGCTCGAGTCCTACCGACGTGGCGGAGAGACGGATGGCGTCGACGAGATCCACCTCGTCTACAACCGTTTCGTCAGCATGATGGTGCAGTCGGCCGAGACGGTTCGCCTGCTCCCTCTCGAGGTCGTCGAATCGGATGCCTCCGACTCCAGCGCGGTCTACCCGCTCTACGAGTTCGAGCCGGATCCCGAGACGGTGCTGGACGCGCTCCTGCCCGTCTACATCCAGAGCCGCGTCTTCAACGCCCTTCTGCAGTCGTCCGCGGCAAAGCACGCCGCAACGCAGAAGGCGATGAAGTCCGCCAGCGACAACGCCGACAAGCTCATCACGACATACACACGTCTGCGCAACAACGCGCGCCAGGCCGAGATCACGCAGGAGATCGCCGAGATCGTCGGCGGCGCCGACGCCCTCTCGTCGAGCAAGTAAGCCGTCGACCGAACAAGCGCTGCCGAGCAAACAAGCCCACACGAAAGAGAAGAAGACCATGACCCCCACCGCCACCGCCGAAACGACGGAGACCGCGGTCGTCGGGCGCGTCGCGCGCGTCAACGGTCCCGTCGTCGACATCGAGTTCCCGCACGACGCGATCCCCGACATCTACAACGCGCTCAAGACGACGATCACGATCGGCGAAGAGTCGACCGAGCTCACGCTCGAGGTCGCCCAGCACCTGGGTGACGACCTCGTGCGAGCCATCGCCCTGAAGCCCACGGACGGTCTCGTCCGCGGCCAGGAGGTGCGCAACACCGGCGGCCCCATCACGGTGCCCGTCGGCGACGTCACCAAGGGCAAGGTGTTCAACGTCATCGGCGAGGTGCTCAACGCGCAGCCGGGCGAGAAGATCGAGATCACCGAGCGCTGGGGCATCCACCGCAAGGCTCCGAACTTCGATCAGCTCGAGTCGAAGACGCAGATGTTCGAGACCGGCATCAAGGTCATCGACCTGCTCACGCCGTACGTTCTCGGTGGAAAGATCGGTCTGTTCGGCGGTGCCGGTGTCGGCAAGACCGTCCTCATCCAGGAGATGATCCAGCGCGTCGCTCAGGACCACGGTGGTGTGTCGGTGTTCGCCGGTGTCGGCGAGCGCACCCGTGAGGGCAACGACCTCATCCACGAGATGGAAGAGGCCGGCGTCTTCGACAAGACGGCCCTCGTGTTCGGCCAGATGGACGAACCGCCGGGAACGCGTCTGCGCGTCGCCCTGTCGGCCCTGACGATGGCGGAGTACTTCCGCGACGTGCAGAACCAGGACGTGCTGCTCTTCATCGACAACATCTTCCGCTTCACGCAGGCCGGTTCCGAGGTCTCGACGCTGCTCGGCCGCATGCCCTCGGCCGTGGGCTACCAGCCGAACCTCGCCGACGAGATGGGTGTGCTGCAGGAGCGCATCACCTCGACGCGCGGTCACTCGATCACGTCGCTCCAGGCGATCTACGTCCCCGCCGACGACTACACCGACCCGGCTCCGGCCACCACCTTCGCCCACCTGGACGCCACCACCGTGCTCAGCCGGGCGATCGCCGAGATGGGAATCTATCCCGCTGTGGACCCGCTCGACTCCACCAGCCGGGCGCTGAGCCGCCAGGTCGTGGGCGACGAGCACTATGAAGTGGCCACCAGGGTGCAGGAGATCCTGCAGCGCTACAAGGACCTGCAGGACATCATCGCCATCCTGGGCATGGACGAACTCTCCGAAGAGGACAAGC
>CAYZEL010000048.1:0-14275 GCA_964477515.1 uncultured Microbacterium sp. | reverse complement strand
GCGAGATCCACCACGCGATCGACCACGCGCGCGGCGGGCCGACGCACACCGACAACGGCGTCCTGCTGTGCTGGTTCCACCACCGCACCCTCGAGACGAGCGGGTGGGAGGTTCGCATGCGCGACGGAACGCCCGAAACGCGCGCGCCGAGCTGGATCGAAGCGCGACGACCCTGGCGGCCGGTACGCCCGCGAAGGTACCGACGAGGAACGCGAGAACGGCCCGGGTAGAACGCGAGAACGGCCCGGATAGAACGCGAGAACGGCCCGGCTAGAACGAGCCGCCGTGCCTACACGCCGCCGCCGCCACCTCCGCCGCCACCGCCACCCGCGGATCCCCCGCCGGATGATCCACCGGAAGAGGACGCCGTCGAGGTGCTCGCCGACAGGGACGAGATGCTGGACGAGAACGCTGCAGCACTGAACGCGCTGGTGCCGTAGTACCAGCTGGGCTGCGAATCGCCGTAGTACACGACGATGCGCTCGGCCCACTCCTTCTCCTGCCCGAACACCACCGCATAGGGCAGCAGCCGCTCGTACAACCGGACCATCTGTCGCGGATCATCGACCGAGATCGACGCGCGCTCAGCACCATGCGGCGACTGGAGCATCCGGATGCGGTCTGCCTCCGCCCACTCGATGAACACCTTCACGCCCGCAAGGTGATCCCGCAGCTCGGCTCCGCGCGATGTCAGCGGTCTCCGTGAAACCAGCACACCCGCCGTGACGGCCAGCAGAGGCGCCGCGATGATCAGCGGCACTGTCCACGCCGGGGTGATGCCAGCGCTCAGGCCGACGACACCGAGAACGACGGCCGCAACCGCGGCGAGAATCCCCACCAGGATCGGCCGCGCACGCACGATACCCGGCACCACGCGTCGAACACCCATCGCCGTCAGCGTCGCATCCGCCTCCTTCAAGATCTTCTGCGCCGTGCGCGAGACACGCGCGTCGCTCTTACCGAGCGTGAACGTCGTCTTTCCGTCGGGGAACATCCCCTCGAGCAGCTCCCGGCCGTTCTCGTCGGCACGCGACCGATCGATCAGCTCGAGCTCGAACGTCTGACTCCCCCACTTGCGCTCACCCTCGACGATCCGGATCGACCCGGCGATGGCCTGCTCGAGCACCTCCGCGGGGATCCCCTTCGTCGGCGCACCCCACAGCACAGCGGACTCGAGCGCGTCGAGACCCGGCGGCGGATCGTACTCGGCGATCACCGTCGGGCGTCCCGGCTCGTCGCGCAACCGACGGCGACGGATGACCGCGGCCCAGATCACGGCGAGCGCGCTCACCAACGTCGCCCCACCCTGCAGCCACCCGATCGGCGAGGCGAAGGGCGACGAGTCGAACTCCGCGAACGTGCCGGGCGCGAAGGCGACCGAGATCGTCATGGTCTGTCGCGGCGACAGCGCATCGGCTCGAGCCGTGACCACGGCGCCCGCGGCGTCGGGCGTCACGTCGATCTCACAGCGGTCCGTCGATCCGGTCGATCCCTGGTAGCACGCGGCATCGCCGGTCAACGACGCGGCAAGATCGGCGTCGAGCATCAGGCGCGCCTCAACGCGTCCGAAAGGTTGCCGCCACTCCTCTCCGTTCACGTCCCAGTACAGTTCGTCGACGCCGGTGTCGTCGAAACCACGGGTGACGTTCTGCAGGTCGTACGTGAAGACATACGTCTGCGGGCCGTGCACGTAATCGTCCGCGCGGGACGTCACGACCAGGAAGTCGTCCTCGTCCTCGGTCTCGACCGGTCTCTCTCCACCGGACCCGTCCGTCACCGACACGAGCGAGGGAAACAGGGGCGCGCCGAGGTAGCTGTTCGGAATCAGCCGCCGCATCCCCCGGTTCTGGTCGGTTTCGGGGAACACGGCGACGAAGGTCTCGACGACCCGCATCCGGCTCGTGCCGTCCTCGGCGCGCGTCAGGGTGTATTCGACGTCGAGACTCGCGAACGAGAAGTCGTCCACGTCGCTCGAAGCGGCGGTCGTGTACCCCGGTTGGCCGCCGCGCTCGAGGCCGGACGCCGGCGAGAGGCCCATCCCCGCACCCAGCATCGCGGCAACCGACATCGCGGCGATCAGACCCGCACGGAGAACGCGTCGCATGAGTCCAGCCTAGACAGGGGGGCTCACCGGTCCACCCGCCATCGCCGCGGTGCAAGTAGCCTGGACGGCATGACGAACCGCCGCCTCGCCGTGGAAGCGTGGGAGAGTCTGTTTCGCGCGCAGCACGAGGTGTTCACCGAGATCAGCGACGACTTCCGCGGCTCAGGTCTGGAGCAGGGGGAGTACGACGTGCTCCTGACCGTGACCCGCGGGCCCGACATGACCGCACGACTGCGCGATGTCACGGCGCGAATGCTCGTGAGCCAACCGTCGGTATCGCGCCTCGTCGACCGGATGGTCTCGCGCGGCCTGATCACGAAATGCGCCGACCCCGACGACGGCCGCGGCGCACTCGTCCGCGCGACCGAGGCGGGCGCTTCCGCCTTTCGCGTCGTCGCGACGCATCACGCGCGCACGATTGCCGAGCGGATGTCTCGACTCGACGACGACGAACTCGAACAGCTCCGCGATCTCACCGCGAAGCTGCGCGGGGCGGCGAAGTGACGGTGCCCCGAAACGCCTGCCCGAACGATGGATGCCGCACCCCGAGGGGCGCGGCATCCGTTCTGCGCGGTATCGGTCCTACTGCTCGATGAGCTGGGGGCCCGAGGCGTCGGCTTCCGACTCGCGCGCGGCGATGACGGGGGCATCCGCATCCGTCGCCACCTCGATCTTGCGGGGCTTCGCGCGCTCACTGACCGGGATCGTCACCGACAGCACGCCGTTGTTGTAACTCGCGGAGATGCGGTCGGTGTCGACGCCCTGGCCGAGGTTGAGCTGACGCAGGAAGCTCGCGGCCTCGCGCTCCCGGGTGATCCACTTGACGCCGTCGCCGGCCGTCAGGGTGCGCTCGGCGCGGATCGTCAGCAGCTGGCCGTCGACGTCGATGTCGACCGATCCGGGGTCGATTCCGGGCAGATCGGCGGTCAGCACGTAGTGGTCGCCGTCGCGGTACAGGTCCATCGGCATGCGCCGCGGTCCTCGCCGCGCGTCCAGAAGGCTCGTCGCGAGGCGGTCCAGGTCGCGGAACGGGTCGTATGTCGCCATGGTGGTTGTCCTTCCTGGTAGTGCCGGATTCGCTTCCGGCGATGAACGGATTCGTGTGGAGTTGTGTGGGATTCGTATGGAGTTGTGAGGAGTTGAGTCGACTCGACTCAACAATCACAGATTAGCACTCTGCCCCCGAGAGTGCCAGCGAATTTCGGCATCCCCGGGCCGCAGGTTTTCACCCACCGACAAGCAGGGCGGCGCTGCTCCGTGGGACCGTGGTGCACTTGCCGTGCTTGCGAACACGAGCCCCGGAACGATGACGTCGAGGATCACCCCATGACCGCCACAGCGCCCGCAACGATGAAAGCCGCCGTGCTGCGCGCGGATGGCCCGGGGCTCGAGATCCTCGAGGTCCCGCGTCCCGTACCACGGGCGGGAGAGGCCCTCGTCAAGGTCATCGCATGCGGCGTCTGCCACACAGACCTGCACGTCATGAAGGGCGAGGTGCGCTTTCCTCGTCCGGCGGTGATGGGGCACGAGATCAGCGGCACCGTCATCGCGTTCGGCGATGACACTCCCCCGACCCCGACGCTCGCGATCGGCGACGCCGTGATCGGAGCATTCATCATGCCGTGCGGCGAGTGCCCCGCCTGCTCCCGGGGACGCGACGACCTGTGTGCGGAGTTCTTCGGGCAGAACCGCCTGAACGGAACTCTGTACGACGGAGAGAGCCGCCTCTCGATGCCGGATGGGTCGTTCCTGGCCATGTACTCGATGGGCGGGCTCGCCGAGTACGCGGTCGTGCCGATCACCGCGCTGACGCGGCTGCCGGACGGACTCGACCCCGTGACATCGGCCGTCCTCGGGTGCGCGGCATTCACCGCCTACGGCGCCGTGCACCGGGCCGGCAACGTCCAGCCGGGCGAGGCCGTCGCGGTCGTCGCGGTCGGCGGCGTGGGCAGCGGAGTGGTGCAGATGGCGCGGGCCGCGGGTGCCGACCCGATCATCGCGATCGACGTCGCCGACGACAAGCTCGACGCAGCCGCGCGCCTCGGGGCGACCCACACCGTCAATTCCCGCGAGACGGATGCCGCGACCGCCGTCCGCGAGATCACCGGCGGCCTCGGTCGCGGGCTGGGTGTCGACGTCGCTTTCGAAGCCCTCGGTCATCCCGCGACCTTCCGACAGGCGATCGGACTCCTCGCCGACGGAGGACGCATGGTGGCGATCGGCATCGCGGCGGGCGACGCGTCCGCCGAGGTCGAGATCACACCGCTCGTTCGCCGCGGCTACACGATCACCGGGTCCTTCGGTGCCCGCACCCGAGCGGACCTTCCGGCCGTCGTCGACATCGCCGCATCCGGCGGATTCGACACCGCCCGTCTTGTCACCCGGCGCTACACACTCGACAATGCAGATGCCGCGTATCGAGCGCTCGCCCGTGGCGAGATCACCGGACGCGCCGTCGTCGTCATGGACTGACCGACCTTCGAACGAAACGAGAAGAATGACCACGCGCATCCCGCACTGGATCGACGGCGAGCGTCACGACACCGGCGACCGCCGTCTGGGCACGGTCTACGACCCCGCGACGGGAGAACAGAGCGGCGCCGTCGTCTTGGCCGACCCGGCGGATGTGGATGCGGCCGTCGGGGCCGCGACGGCCGTATTCCCCGCGTGGCGGGACACGTCGATCGCCCGGCGCCAGGCGATCCTGTTCCGGTTCCGCGAGCTGCTCGAACAGCGCAAGCCCGAGCTCGCCGAGCTCATCACGGCCGAGCACGGCAAGGTCGTCTCCGACGCACTCGGAGAGATCGCGCGCGGCCAGGAGGTGCTCGAATTCGCCCTCGGTTTCGCCGACATCCTGAAGGGCGACTACTCCGTCAATGCCTCGACCGGTGTCGACGTCTACTCGTTCCGCCAGCCCATCGGTGTCGCCGCGATCATCAGCCCCTTCAACTTCCCCGCCATGGTGCCGATGTGGTTCTTCCCCATCGCCCTCGCATCCGGCAACACCGTCGTACTCAAGCCCAGCGAGAAGGACCCGTCCGCATCGATGTGGATGGCCGAGCTTCTGACCGAGGCGGGGCTTCCGGCCGGCGTCTTCAACGTGGTGCACGGCGACAAGGTCGCGGTCGACGCCCTGCTGGAGCATCCGGATGTCGCGTCCGTCTCGTTCGTCGGGTCCACCCCGATCGCGCGCTACATCTACGAGACGGCCGCTCGTCACGGCAAGCGGGTGCAGTCGCTCGGCGGCGCCAAGAACCACATGCTCGTACTTCCCGACGCCGACCTCGACCTCGTCGCCGACGCAGCCGTCAACGCGGGCTTCGGGTCGGCCGGCGAGCGCTGCATGGCGATCTCGGTCGTCGTCGCCGTCGAGCCGGTGGCCGACGCCCTGATCGAGAAGATCTCGGAGCGGATGGCCGGACTCCGCATCGGCGACGGGCGCCGCGGCTGCGACATGGGTCCGCTCGTGACGCGCGAGCACCGCGACAAGGTCGCCGGGTACATCGACGTCGCGGCGAACGACGGCGGCGAGATCGTCGTGGACGGGCGGGGGGTCGTGCCCGACGGCGCGCCTGGCGGCTTCTGGCTCGGCCCGACCCTGCTGGATCACGTGCCGACAACCTCGGCGGCGTACGTCGAGGAGATCTTCGGGCCCGTCCTGTCCATCGTGCGGGTCGCGACCTACGAAGAGGGCGTCGAGCTGATCAACTCGGGCGCCTTCGGCAACGGCACGGCGATCTTCACGAACGACGGCGGTGCCGCGCGTCGCCTCCAGTACGAGATCCAGGTGGGGATGATCGGCGTCAACGTGCCGATCCCCGTGCCGGTCGCGTACCACTCGTTCGGCGGGTGGAAGGCGTCCGCGTTCGGCGACTCGAAGGCCTACGGCCGGCAGGGCTTCCACTTCTTCACACGCGAGAAGGCGGTCACGGCCCGCTGGCTGGACCCCAGCCACGGCGGGATCAACCTGGGGTTCCCGCAGAACACCTGATCAGTCGTCCAGCGATCCGAACACATGGAGGTCGAGCTCGGCACTCAACAGGTCGCTCGCGACGCTGCCGCGGACGCTCGTGCCCTGATCGTCGAGCGGCGGGCTGATCACGGCGGCGCCGAGCGTCTCGGGCGCCGAGAGCACGATGGCGCCCGAGACGCTGGACTTCGCGGGGATGCCGACCCGACGCATCCAGCGTCCCGATCCGTCGTACACACCGCACGTGGCCATGACCGACACCACATCGCGCGCGACCTGGGCGGGCACGACCCGCTCGCCGGTCACCGGGTTGACCCCGCGGCACGCGAGCGTCGCGCCCATCACGGCGAGCGCCTCGGCGTCGACCAGCACGGCGCACGCGCGCGCGTAGACCGCGACGGCATCGTCGGCGCCGACGCGGAGGGTGCCCTCGGAGCGCATGAGGTGGGCGAGGGCGTGGTTGCGGTCGCCCAGGAGGTGCTCGTTGCGGGCGACATCCTCGTCGACCTCGAGCGCGCGTCCGGCGAAGGCCGACAGGCCGCGGAGGATGCGCTCGTTCCGGCCCTCGACGTCGTCACCGTCCACGACCGCGGCCGTCAGCAGCGCCCCGGCGTTGACCATCGGGTTCGGCGGGCGGCCCGTGCCGCTCTCGAGCTTGATCGCATCGAAAGCCTCGCCGGTCGGCTCGATCCCGATCCGGTCGAGCACGGCGCCATCGGTGTCGAGCAGGGCCAGCGCGAACAGGAACGGCTTGACGGCGGACTGGACGCTGAAGGCGACATCCGCCTGCGCGGTGGTGCGGACGGATCCGTCGGGCAGCGCGAGCGCGATGCCGAGCAGCCCGGGATCGGCGTCGGCGAGCTGGGGGATGCTGTCGTCCACGGCACCCCCGCTCTCGCGCATCACCCGGTCGCGCAGACCGTCGAGATCGTACGAATGCGGGTCGGGGGTTCTCGGCATCCCCCCACCCTGTCACGTGCGCCCGGCACCCCGCCGCGAGCACCCCGGCATCGACGCGGCATCGACGCGGCATCGGCCGACCGAATACGCTCGGGGAGTGACAGGCATCCACCGCGTCTCGCGACCGGCGACGGACCACGCACCCGCCTTCTCGCTCGCGTACACGCGATCGGGTCCGCCTTCCGCTGCACCACTCGTCGTCATCCCCGGCGGTCCCGGACTCGCATCCATCCGGCCTTATCGGGCGCTGCGCCGACAGGCGGCGCACGGCGGTCTGGACGTCATCATGGTCGAGCACCGCGGCATCGGTCACTCACGGAACGACACGATCGGCCGCCCGCTCCCCCAATCGGCCATGTGGGTCACCGACGTCGTCGACGACATCGCGGCCGTCCTGGAGCGCGAGGGAGTGGGGTCGGCGTTCATCGTCGGCTCGTCGTACGGCAGCTACCTGGCGTCCTCGTTCGCCGCGAGGCATCCGAGTCGCGTGGCGGGCATGATCCTCGATTCCGCCCTCCAGTCCACGAGCGACCTCGCGCTCGAGCGAGAACGTGTCCGGGGACTGTTCTGGGACGCCGATGACAATGTCGCCCACTCGGTGCGCCACCTCGCCGAGTCGGGCCGACTCGATTCCTCGGCCTTCGACGTGATCCGCGCGGCCTACGAACTCGGGGGCCCGGACCTGCTCCGCCCGCTCGTCGCGGCTCGGATCGCGGGCGCCCGGAACCCCGCATGGAAGGCGCTCGAGATCTACGCGGGTCGCGGTGAGTCGATCGTGCGGATCCCCTACTTCTTCGAGTTCGACATCGCCGGCGCGATCGGTTTCCGAGAGCTCGATTACGGCGCCCCGCGCGACGGGCACCCACTCGACCCGGCCGGCACGTACGAGTCCCTCGCGAGCCGGTTCCCCCCGTTCGTCGCAGAACCACTCGACCTGCTCGACGAGGCGCGGTCCTTCACATGGCCCGTGGTCGTGCTCGTCGGCTCGCGGGATCTCCGGACGCCACCCGCCGCCGCACACCGCGTCGCGTCGATGATTCCGGATGCGACGGTCGTGGGCATCGAGAACGGGCACAGCGCCCTCGACACGCATCCGGCGGCTCTGCTCAACGCGATGCGTCAGCTCGCCAACGGCACGCCGCACCGGCTGCCCGCACTCGCCGGACGGTTGGACCGCCTGCCGAGGCCCGGGCTGGCAGGGTTCATTCCCCGAGCGCTGCGCGCCATGACCCGCCCCTGACCCCGCGGGGCGAGATCGGTCCGCGCCCCGGCTGGGCTAGATGCGCTGCTCGTGAACCGCCTCGAGCGCGTCGGCGTCCGCCGCCGTCATCCCGGCGATCGGTTCACCGTTCCAGACGATGTCGTCGCCGAGCGCAGCGAGGAGTTCCTTGCGGTCTCCGTGGCTGAGCTTCGCCCCGTGGATGAGCGTCGCCGGGCTCCACATCATCGCCAGGGAGTCGTGCCACTGCGCTCCCACGTCGCGTACGTGGATCAGGTCGTGGAGCGATGTCGGCAGATGGCTGAGGGGTTCGGCGAAGCAGTCCGCGAGCACCGCGAGCTTCACTTCCCGCTCGACCCCCGGCTCGACGACCGCGACGCCGTCACCCTCTCCGACGAGCGCGGCAGAGAATTCCCCGGCGCCGAGCAGGATGATCCCGTTCGTCGGGCGCGGGTTGCACTCGATCGCGAAGAGCTCGCCATCGTTGTCGACGAAGTCGAATGACAGCTGTCCGGTGAAGCCGGTGTCGAGAGCGTCCACGATCCGCTGGGCATAGTCGAGCGTGACGGTGCTGTCGACGGCGAGGAAGGTGATGCCGGTGCTATGGGCCCACTGCTCCGGGGCCCGATACGTGCAGTGCGAGGTGACACGGCCGTCGACGATCGTGCTGTAGGTGCACACCATGGGTCCGTCGACGAACGGCTGAACCAGCCAGGGCTGATCGGGCGTCGGATGGCAGTCGCTCACGTCGACCTTCCCGGCGAGCGGGCCCGTGTTGGTGAGCAGGCCGACCCCGCCGCGAGAGAAGGCGGCGCGCGCGAAGAACCGGGGGAACCGCGCGATGGCCTCGGCGAGGGATGCATCGTCCGTCGCGACGACCGTCTCCGGAATCGGCACACCCGCCTGTTCCACGAGCCGTTGGAAACTCGCCTTGTCGTGCAGTCTCGCGAGACTGTCGAAGTTCCCCGCGTAGAGGCGGACCCCGTCTGCCAGATCGCCCGCGCGCGCGGCGAGGTAGAAGACCTCTTCGAAGGTGGGCACGATCATATCGATCGCATGCCGGGCGACGATGTCGTTGATGTCGTCGATGAAGGCATCCGTCTCGAACCGCGGCGATGCGGTGACCTCGTGCGCCGTCAGGTATCTCGAGTGGTTGCCGACCGCGCCCGCGTAGGTGTCGCTCGCGACGACCGTGTGACCGGTGGCCCCCAGCTTCCGGATGGCATCCAGCGCAAAGGTGTTCCTCGAACTCGTGACCAGTACGCGCATCGATCGCCCTTTCGATGGGGAAGAGTGGGTGAGCCCACCCTACGGCTACGCTGCTGGGACGAGCGTTCGGCGCCGCCGCGGTGCAGGCGGAAAGCGGCAGGAGATCACGGCGTGCAGGATCTGGCCAGGTGGGTCGTCGCGCTGTCGACTCTCGTGGGCTTCGGGTTGACGATGGGGTTGAATCCCGCACTGTACGGCGCGACCGCCGACATGCTCGCGCGCAACATGCACGTCGCCGCCCGCATGAGCTGGATGGTCGCGGGTCTCGCGACCGGTGCGACGGCGCTGTTCGCCCTGCTGCAGACCTTCGATCCGACGAACCTCGTCACCGCCATCCGGGGTGACGTGGATACGGCGTTGTTGAGCCGCGCCGTCGACTTCGCCGTCGGGGCGATCTTCCTCACGACGGCCGCAGTGATCGGGTGGTGGGTGCTCCGCATCCCGACGCGTCCCGTCCGCCCCGTGAGGGCACGAGCACAGAACGCACCAGCCATCACCTACTTCCCGCTCGGGTTGAGCTGTGCCGTGATCGGGTTCACGACGTTGCCGATCATGTACATGACAGGACGCGTGACCGCGGGTCTGACCTCGCACGTCGGGCTCCGGCTCGCGGCGTACGCCGTCTTCCTCGTCGCCCTGGTCGGCCCCTTCCTCGTCCTCGCCTGGATCTGGTCCCGATTTCCGGCCATCTCGGGTCGCGTCACGGAGTTCTACGCGCGCATCACGCACGGGGACTATCGCTGGGCGTCGGCCGCGATGCTCGGGGTCGCCGGGCTGGTCTTCATCGGTCTCGGCCTGTTCGCCGAGCGCTAGCTTCGGGCACCGAGTCGCGTGGGCACGGTTGGGGGACTACCGTCGAAAGCATGGCCTACCCCAGCGAGAACGACACCGTCGAGGCAGAGCCTGCCCGCCCGGAACCCACCTTTGCCGATCTCGGTCTCGATGACGCGGTCATGAAGGCGTTGAAGGACGTCGGCTACGAGACTCCGTCCGCCATCCAGGCCGCGACGATCCCCCCTCTCCTCGCGGGTCGAGACGTCGTCGGACTCGCGCAGACGGGCACGGGAAAGACGGCCGCGTTCGCGCTGCCGATCCTCTCGCGGCTGGACCTGTCGCAGAAGACGCCACAGGCACTCGTGCTCGCTCCCACCCGCGAACTCGCACTGCAGGTCTGCGAGGCGTTCGAGAAGTACGCGTCGCACCTGCGCGGCGTCCACGTCCTTCCCGTCTACGGCGGCCAGGGCTACGGCCAGCAGCTGTCGGCGCTCCGCCGCGGCGTTCATATCGTCGTCGGCACGCCGGGCCGCATCATGGACCACCTCGAGAAGCGCACGCTCGACCTCTCCGAGCTCAAGTACCTCGTTCTCGACGAGGCCGACGAGATGCTCAAGATGGGCTTCGCCGAGGATGTCGAGACGATCCTCGCCGACACCCCCAAGACCAAGCAGGTGGCCCTGTTCTCGGCGACCATGCCGGCGCAGATCCGACGCATCTCGGCGCAGTACCTGAACGACCCCGAAGAGATCACGGTCAAGACCAAGACCACGACCTCGGCGAACATCACGCAGCGGTACCTGATCGTGTCGTACCCGCAGAAGGTGGACGCCCTCACCCGCATCCTCGAGGTCGAGAACTTCGAGGGCATGATCGTGTTCACCCGCACGAAGAACGAGACCGAGACGCTCGCCGAGAAGCTGCGCGCCCGCGGGTACACGGCGGCGGCGATCAGCGGCGACGTCGCGCAGGCGCAGCGCGAGCGCACGGTCAACCAACTCAAGAGCGGCAAGCTCGACATCCTCGTCGCAACGGATGTCGCGGCTCGGGGTCTCGACGTCGATCGCATCAGCCACGTGGTCAACTACGACCTGCCGATAGACACCGAGTCGTACGTCCACCGTGTCGGACGCACGGGCCGCGCCGGACGCACGGGCGCGGCGATCAGCTTCGTCACCCCGCGCGAGCGCCGCATGCTGACCTCGATCGAGCGGGCCACGCGCCAGCCGCTGACCGAGATGAAGCTGCCGAGCGTCGACGACGTCAACGCGACCCGGCTGACGCGGTTCGACGACGCCATCACGGCAGCCCTGGCCGATCCGGCACAGATCGGGCTCTTCCGCGACATCGTCGCCCACTACGTCGAGCATCACGACGTCCCCGAAGCGGATGTCGCGGCCGCGCTCGCCGTCGTCGCGCAGGGAGACACCCCGTTGCTGCTGGACCCGGATGCCGCGCCCGAACCGCGCTTCTCACGCGACGATCAGGATCGTCCCGGCCGGGGCGGACGCGAGCGTTCCGATCGTGGCCCGCGCAGCGGCGGCGGGGCACGAGTCACCTACCGGATCGCGGTCGGGCGCCGGCACAAGGTCGAGCCGCGCCAGATCGTCGGTGCGCTCGCGAACGAGGGCGGATTGCGCCGAGAGGACTTCGGCGCGATCCAGATCCGGCCCGACTTCTCGCTCGTGGAGTTGCCCGCGGACCTGTCCCGCGACACTCTGAAGCGCCTCGAGAACACCCGCATCAGCGGCAAGCTCATCGAGCTGAAGCCCGACCGCTTTGGCGGCTCCGCCCAGCGCGAGGATCGCCCGCCCCGACGTTAGGCTCGCCGCCCGAGTCAGTAGCGCGCCGAGAACCCGCCGTCGGCGTGCAGGAGCTGACCCGAGACCCATCGCCCCTCTTGCGAGAGGAGGAACGACACCACCGGCGCGATGTCGCCGGGTGTGCCGAGTCGTCCCCCCGGCTGATGCGGGGTGAGTGCGTCGCGGACGTCCTGGTCCATCCAGCCGGTATCGATCGGGCCGGGGTTGACCACGTTCGCCGAGATGCCGAGCGGGCCGAGTTCGCGGGCGGCCGAGATCACGATGCGATCGAGCGCCGCCTTGGATGCGCCGTAGGGCAGGTTGCCGGTCGTGTGATCGCTGGTGAGGGCGACGATCACGCCACCGCCCTCGGGCAGTTGGCGGGCGAACGCGGCGATCAACAGCAGCGCTGCGCGGGCGTTCACCGCGACGTGGCGGTCGAAGCTCTCGGCGGTGGTATCGAGGATGCCCGACTCGATGTCGTGCGCGTGACTGAGCACGAGCGCCGTGATCGGCCCCTGTTCGTCCCGCACCCGTGCGATGAGCTCATCGGGCCCCGTGGCCGTGGAGAGGTCACAGGCATAGTCGGCACCGGCGAGGTCGCTCGTGACGACGTGCCAGCCGTCCGCGATCAGCCGGGGTACGACGCCCGCGGCGATGCTGTTCGCGCGAGCGGCGCCGGTGACGAGAGCGAGGGGCATCATCCGAGGCTACTCAACGGGTTCCGGCTGCGGGAGCAAGAACGAAAGGTGTGCAGGTTCTCGACATAGGCGACAGGTGATCGGCGACAGGTGATCGGCGACACATGAGCCGCGTCATAGGCGACAGTGATTCATGTCGTCGAAGCATCGGGCCGAGGTGTTGAAGATCGTCGCCGGAGAACTGTCGGTCACCGCGGCGGGGCCGAGTACAGGATGTCGCAGCTGTATCTGCAGAAACTCCTCGCCCGCTATCCAAACGAGGGCCTCCTGCGCTCTTCGTGCCAACCTCTTGCGACAGTCAGAACTTCGTCTTGGGGTTGAATCGCCCGGCACTATGCGACGAGTCCTTGCAGCGCATCCAGCAGGGTCTCGGGCGTCTCGACCTGAGGTACGTGTCCTGTGCCTTTGACGAGCACGAACCGAGCTCCGGGGATCGCTTCGGCATACGCGCGGCCGTAGTCGGAGTCCGCGATCCGATCCGCCTCGCCCCATAGGACGAGTGCGGGTACGTCAATCGAGGGGAGGCGTGCCAGAAGTCCCGAGTCGCTCATGCTGCCGCCGTAGGTGGCGAGGGCGTCGCGGTTGCCGAGTGCGATCTGCCGCGCGGCCGGTGGCAGGGTCGAGAGGTCGGGGATTACGGCCTTCGACGGGTCGAAGTAACTGTGCTCGGCGATCTGCGCCGGGGTGAGAGAGAAGAAGTCGGCTAAGGGGTGCTCTGGCACGTCGATTCCGACGGCGTCGACGAGTACGATGCCGCCCACACGGGGCGAGTGGCGCAGGGCGATCTCGGCGGTGATCCAGCCGCCGAGCGAGTTGCCGATCACGATAACGTCGTTGATCTCGAGTGCGTCGAGCAGGCCGGTGTAGAGCTCGGCGAGCCCCGCGATTGTTTTCAACGCCTCCGGCCGCGGCGTACCTCCGAAGCCCGGATGGGTGGGCGTGATGATGCGGGCGCCGGTGTGTTCGGCGAGCCGGTCGGCGAAACTCGCGACGGATGCGGGCCCTGCGCCGCCGTGCAGGAGGAGCACGGCGCGTCCGCTGCCGCGTTCACCGATCGTCACCGGGATGCGGCCGGCGGAGGTCGTGACGGTGAGGGTGGTATCGGCGCTCATGATGTGCTCCTTCTGATTGGTGCCATCAGCACTGTGCTGATGACTGCGGTGGCGACTATGACGGTGACGAGCAGCGACGCGGATGCGTGCAGTCCGGCTGCGAGTGCGACGGGGGCGGCCGAAGCGGTATTCACCCCCAGGGATGTCGCAAACACCGCGCCGACGATCGCGGCGCCGAGCGCGCCCCCGCTCTGGCGCAGCGTGTTGTTCGCCACGCCGGCCATCCCCGATCGTTCCGGCGGCACTGAGCGCACGGCCATCGCCGCGGCGGTCGCGACGGTGAGGCCGCAGCCGATGCCGATGACGACCAGACGCCAGGCCACCCCGAGGGCCGAGGCCAGGTCGTCGAGAGGGAGCAGGGCGG
>CAYZEL010000047.1:0-14283 GCA_964477515.1 uncultured Microbacterium sp. | reverse complement strand
GCGGACACGTCTACATCGACAAACCCCCACCCGCCGTCCACTTCACCCCGAACACGGATCCACCACCCTTCTAGTGGTGCGTTCGCCCGCCCGCCCTCCCGGTCGCTGAGCGTGTCGAAGCGACCCGCTGTGCCCTACCCGCCCGGGAACGGGGGTGGCAGCACGCGCACGCCCCGGAACGGGTGTGGCAGCACGCGCTATGGCTAGGGCAGCGGCGTGTTGCGGTCGCCCAGGCGCGAGGTGTCGACCGTCTCGTGCGCGCCGCGCACGAGACCGACGATGAAGCCGAATCCCCACGCCAGGTGCATGGTCGGCAGCACGGCGAGCGTCCACAGCTTGTCGCGCCATCCCTTTCCTCCGCCGCGCCCCACCGCAACCGAGACGATGAGCACCGCGTACGCGGCGACGGGCAGATAGATGACCGACGCCACGAGCGCCGGCCATCCGCTGACCACGCCCGTCAACTGCAGAACCGCGAGCACGACGCTGAGAGCCAGGTCGACCACCAGCGCGGGAGGTGCGAAGAAACGTAGCGAGTTGCGCCTGCCGTAACGTCGGACCAGCTCGCCGCGCCACGCACCGGTCGCCCGGAACTGCCGCGCGAGTCGCACCCAGCTCTCGCGCGGCCAGTACGTCACGGCGAGCGTCGGGTCGAACCAGACACGGTAACCGGCCTGTCGGATCCGCAGGTTCAACTCCCAGTCCTCGCCGCGGCGGATGCTCTCGTCGAACAACCCCACCTCATCGAGGACCGACCGGCGCAGCACGCCCAGGTAGGCGGATTCGGCCTCACCTTCGCGCGTTCCGCCGTGGTACGCGCCGCCTCCGAGCCCGATGGGGGAGTTGTAGGCGCGCGCCACCGCACGCTGGAACGGTGTCCGTCCGGAGGCGTGCATGACGCCTCCGACGTTCGCGGCGCGCGTGCGCTCGAGCGTCTGCAGGGCCCGGCGCGTGTAGTCGGGGGCGAGCTCGGAGTGCGCATCGACGCGCACGATGGTCGGGAGCGTGCTCGCGCGGATCGCGGCGTTCAGGCCGATCGGGATGTCGGCGGCGGGATTGTCGACCAGGGTGATGCGGGCGTCGCGCGCGGCCAGCTCTCGGGCGAGCTCGGTCGTTCCGTCGGTCGACGGCCCGAGAGCGAGAACCAGCTCGGTCGGCCCGTCCACATCCTGGTCGAGCACGGTCTGCACGGCGCGCTCGAGATAGCGGCGTTCGTTCAGCACGGGCATCACGAAGGACACACCGGAGCCCGCGGGGACGGCCGACGCGTCTCGATCCGTCCTCTCGACCGCTCCGCGTTCGTCCTGATGCACCCGTCGATCATGTCACGAGGCCCGCCGTGGACCCGAGTGGACGCTGGGTAGGGTGGACGGATGGGTCTCGTTTCGGATGGTCGCAAGCTCGCCACATTGGCGCGACGCGCCCTGGCGAATCGGACGGCCCATCGGACGGTCGTGCACGAGATCGAAAAGGCGCCGCCGCACCCGCCGCATCACTTCCGCATCGCGGTCTACTTCGCCGACGGCGATGTGAACATGTACCAGATCAGGCAGTGGTACCGGCCGTTGGCCGAGTTGGCGTCCACCTGGCCGGTCGTGGTGCTGTCGCGCTCCGCGACCGGAGCTCGGGCGATCCTCGCCGACGGCGCGCTGCCCGTCGCGTACGTCCCCTCCGTGCGCCAGCTCGAGGAGTTCGTGGTCGGCCAGGACATCCGCATCGTGCTGTACGTCAACCAGAACACCCGCAACTTCCAGATGTTCCGTTACGGCCACCGCTGGCACGTGTTCATCAACCACGGCGAGTCCGACAAGATGTACATGACGACGAACCAGTTCAAGGCGTACGACTACGCCTTCATCGCGGGAACCGCGGCCCGTGAGAGGTTGTCGCGAGTGCTCTGGGACTACGACTTCGACCGTCGGGCCATACCGATCGGCCGCCCGCAGGCCGACTACTACTCCGGTGAACTGCCCTACACGCCCGATGGCCGCACCGTCGTCCTGTATGCGCCGACGTGGGAGGGGGACCGTCCGTCGGCCCACTACGGTTCGATCCGCACGCACGGCGAACGCCTGATCTCGGAGCTTCTCGCCACGGGTCGGCACCGCGTGATCTACCGTCCGCATCCCCGGAGCGGTGTGATCGATCCGGAGTACGGTGCGGCGAACCGGCGCATCATCGCGGCGATCGCCGCCGCCAACGTGCGGGATGCCGGGGCGCACCACGTCTACGACGATCGGCCCGAGCTCGGCTGGCAGCTGTCGGCCGCAGACATCGCCGTCGTCGACATCTCGGCGATGGTCTACGACCGCCTGGCCGCGGGGCGGCCGCTGCTGATCACGAAGCCGGTCGACCCCGAGGCATCCGTCGACACCGGCGGCTATCTCGCCGCGTGCGAGTGGCTGCACGCCGACGCCCCGGCCGGGTTCGTGACAGAGCTCGCGCGCGTCGCGGGCGACCCCGAGGTCGCCGCGCGGCTCGGGTACTGGGTCGAGCACTACTTCGGGGATGTGAGCCCCGGGGCGCCGACCGCGACGTTCCGCGCGGCGATCGGACGACTCATGGATGACTGGGACACCTGGCACGCTCGCTCCGTCGCCGCCGGCGATCCCGAGGACGTCGACGAGGCCGAACTCGACGACTGACCCGCGCACGGCCGGCCTCCTCACGGGGCGTACCGCCACACGTACTCGCGCCCGTCGTGGGGCCGGAACCACGCCACCGTGACGACGCAGTCGTCCGGATCGAGTGCGCAGAGGCAGAGTTCGGCGCTCTCGCCCGGCATCATTCCGCCCCACAGGTGCGTTTCGACGCGTCCGCCGCCGCCGTGATCGGCCCCGATGTGCACGAACACCCGCACGACGTCGAGCGGCGTCGCCCCGGCGTTCGAGACGAGGCTGTGGCTGTCGTGCAGTCGCTCGACGTGCCACGGCACGAGGTAGGCGCGTTCTCGGGATCGGGCGCCGCGGGGAATCAGGGGTGTCAGCATGCGAGGCACGCTAGGGCCGAGCGCGGACAGCGCGGGGGCGAATCAGCGCGGGCCGACGACGGTCGGTGGACAGCGTTCCCCGACACGTGCGGGGGAGGACGGATGCGCGGGCCTACGCCTACGCCTACGCGTCAGTGCCCGCACGCGCGTCCGTGCCGGTGTCCGTTCCCGTGTCCGTGGGTGCATCGTCGTCGAGGCCCGACGTCTTCTCGGCGATGGCCTTGTTGTTTCCGGGCATGATGCGGCCGACGGTGCCCACAACCCTGCGGCCGGCCGAACCGGCGCCGCGTGCGGCGCTTCCCACGACCCCGCCCACGGCACCCGCGACCGCGCCGCCGAGACGAGATGCGCCCAGGATCGTCGAATGCTCGACGCGCCGGGCACCGGGCCGCGGCTCGAGATCGGCCGGCAGTTCGAGGGGAGGAGAGCCGAACGCGCGGCGCGAACCGACGAGCACGCGACGGCCCAGAATGTTGTTGCCCGCGCCGCCCACGGCCGCACCGATTCCGAAGGGCAGCGCCTTGCCGACCCACGACGCACCGGCCTTTGCCGCGAACTGGTGGACGAACACCGTCTTCAGGCGATCGACGAGGGGGCCGACGGCCGCGCGCGGCAGGGTCTTGGTGACGAGTTCGCCCCAGTAGGCCGGGCGTGCGGCCCCCTTGCCCGCGGCTTGACCCGCGAGCTGGGCGACCAGGTCGACACCTTCTTTGCCGAGCATGAGTGTGAGCACCAGCGCGCGGGCGCGATCGGGGTCCTCGATCGCGATGCCGTGGACTTCGGCGACCGACTGCGCGAACAGCGTGGTCGACTCGAGGAATCCGATCGTCTCGACACCCGACAGCGCGAGCGTCACCCCGGTGCCGATGCCCGGCACGACGGCGGTGGCGCCGACGGCCGCTCCGCCCGTGGTGACGGCGGCGAGATAGCGGCGTTCCAGCATGCGCACGATGTCCGCGGTCGCGGCGTCTGGATGCCTCAGCCGAATGCTGCGGATGTGCGCGACGACGAGCGGGCGCTGAATCGCCAGAACACGGTCGAGCGCGCGGACGATGCGCGGGTGCTCTTCCGATCCCACGGGAGGAAGACCTCCCTGCCAGGGCGCGTCGCCGGGCAGGGAGTGGATCCGGTGTACCTTGTCGGCCATCCGCGCGAGCCTAACCGCGGGGGCTGGGGACGCGCTGGATGCGCGCCGTTCAGACGAACAGGTTGGCGCGCACGAGGTCTTCGGCGAAGTCCACCTCGACCGCGTAGAGATCGGAGATGTCGAGCGGCTCGACGAGAAGCCCGTTCTCGATGATCGCGAGTTCGAGACCGCGCTCGAAGTAGTCCTGATCGTCGACCCGGCCCAGCTGGTGGATGAACGCCTTCTTGTCGGCGGCGGAGATGTAGTTGATGCCCACGGCCTCGCCGATGCCGCCCCGAACCGTCTTCGAGAGCTCGTTGATATATCCCTCGGCCGTGACGGTGTACTTGACCTCTTCGTCGCTGACCTTTGCGGTGTTGACGGAGACGAAAGACTGGTCGCGCTCGATGAGTTCGATGGCACGACCGAGCACGCGCGGGTCGAAGACGACGTCGCCGTTCATCCAGAGCACGCCGCCGCGACCGGTCTTCTCCAGCGCACGCAGCAGCGACTTGGACGTGTTGGTCTGGTCGTAGCGGTCGTTGTAGACGTAGTCGACGTCGGGGAAGGCCTCGACGATGGTCTCGGCGCGGTAGCCGACGACCGTCGTGATGCGGGCGTCATCGCCGAACGCACTCCGAACGTTGTCGTGCTGCTGACGCATGATCGACCGGCCGTCGCTCAGCTCGGTGAGCGGCTTGGGCAGCGCGCGACCGAGTCGCGAGCCCATACCGGCTGCGAGAATGACAATTTGTAGGCTCATGATGCTCCAGAAGTTCGTGTGCGTTCACCGACGATTCAGGTACGCGACACGTCTTTGTGCTTCGGCCATGCTACAGATCGACCCTGGGAAGCAGCAGGGGCGCATCGCCGTCGTTGTCTTTTCGTGATGCGAATCAGCGTTGCCTGTGAATGCCCGGCACGTCCCCCGGGTCTGGGTCCTGTTGGTTGATACGTTGGGTCGGTGACCGCTCCCACGCCTGACTCGCGGGATCCTTCCGACGAGGCCGCGACTTCCCCAGCCGAGCCTCAGCGAGCCCCCACCGCCCCGCCCAAAGCACCGCCGCGCCCTCGCGCGCCGCGTCAGAGCGCGGCCGGGGCTTCCGCGTCGCCCGAGGAAGCCCCGGGGGCGACGGGAGCACCCCGGAAGGCACCGGGAACGGATGCTGCGGCCACAGGTGTGCCGCCGAAGCCGCCGCGCCCCACGGCCAAGCCGACGACGCCGCGTGCGCCCCGCAAGCCTGCGGCGCCGCGAGCGACCTCGTCGACGCCCCGAAAGCCCGCGGCGCCCCGCACTGCGAAGAGCGCCCCGAGTTCTGCGACGCGAACGCCTCCCGTGGCGGTTCCCGGCCCCCCGCCGCCTCTGCCGTCGACTCCTCCCGTGGACTCGATCGAGACCCACGTGGAGGCGTCGTCCGACGATAAGCCCGCGCTTCCTCCCCTCCCGCCGCTCTTCCTTCCGGGACCCGGGGTGGACGCGGCTTCGGCGGGGGAACGCGTCGTCGACGAGGAGCCCGCTATCGCGGAGATCGGAGCATCCGTCACCGTGATCGACGACACCGTTGTCGAAGAGCCTCTCGAAGAAGAGCCCGTTGTCGACGTTTCCGTCGTCGACGAGCCCGTCTCCGAAGAGATCTCCGAAGTCCTCGCCGAGGAGATCGTCGGAGAGGACACTATGCCCGACGATCCGCTCGCCGTCGTCGATCCGGACGTCCTCGCCGAGCCCCTCGAGAGCGAGACGGGATCGCCGGCACCGGCGCTCGCGCTCCGCGGGGTCGTCAAGGAGTTCGGAGACACGCGCGCCGTCGACGCGATCGATCTGACGATCCCCGCGGGTTCGTTCTTCGGTCTGGTCGGGCCCAACGGCGCCGGCAAGACGACGACGCTCTCGATGATCGCCGGTCTGCTGCGTCCGGACAGCGGAACGATCGAGGTCTGCGGTGTCGACGCCGCGAGCGATCCCTCGCGGGCGAAGAAGCTGATCGGGGTCCTGCCGGACCGTCTGCGGACCTTCGATCGACTGACGGGGCGTCAGCTGCTGTACTACTACGGCGTGCTGCGGGGGTTGTCGTCATCCGTCGTGCAGTCGCGGATCGCCGATCTCGCGCGTGCATTCGACCTGGTCGACGCCCTCGGTCGGGTCGTGTCGGACTACTCGGCGGGCATGACCAAGAAGGTGATGCTCGCGGGCGCCATGATCCATTCGCCGCGCGTGCTCGTGCTCGATGAGCCGTTCGAGTCGCTGGACCCCGCGTCGTCCCAGGTCATCCTCGACATCCTCGAGACGTACGTGGCGCACGGGGGAACCGTGGTGCTCTCGAGCCACGGCATGGCGCTCGTCGAGCGCGTGTGCACGCGGGTCGCGGTGCTGGTCGAGGGTGAGGTGCTGGCGACCGGCACGGTCGACGAGGTGCGCGGCGAGATGACGCTCGAGCAGCGCTTCGTCGAGCTGTCCGGCGGCGTCGACGATGCGGAAGGTCTCGAGTGGTTGCACACGTTCTCCGACTGAGGGCGGCGCTCCTGGTCGGCGCGCTGCGCGGCGATTCGTCGCACGTCGTGCGTGCCGTCGTCGGCCTCGTTGCCCTGGTGGCGCTCGGGATCATCGGATGCCTCGGCATCCTGTCGCTCTCGGATGCCTCGCCCGACCGCACGGCCACGGTCATGGTGTGGACGGGATCTGCGCTCGTGCTGGCCTTCGCGCTCGCGCCTGCATTGACCGGCGCGTCCGACCCCCTGGACCCTCGCCGCTTCGCGGTTTTCGGCCTGGCACCGCGCGGGCTCATCGCGACGCTGTCGATCGCTTCGCTCATCAGTGCTCCGCTGGCGCTCGTCGTCGTCTTCGCCGTGAGCGGCGTGGTGGTCTGGGTCGGGCACGGCGCGAGTCCGGCGCTCGCCACCGTGGGGGCCATTCTCGGGGTTCTGACCTGCACCTTCGCGGGCCGGGTGGGTTACGCTCTCGCCGCGATCGCTGTTCGCGAGGGGCGTGGCAGGTCGCTCGTCGGCCTCTTCGCGCTGGGCGCCCTGGCCGGTGCCGTGCCGGTCGGTGTCTACTACGCGATGTCCTCGGACGCTCTTGCCTCGCCGGTCGGCTCAGTCGCCGAGGTGCTGGTGCTGACCCCGTTCGGCGCCGCGTGGGCGATCGGCGACCCGAACGCGAACGCGCCCGTCGCGGCGGCCATCGCGGTCGCCACGCTCGTCGTGCTGTGGCTCTCGTGGGCCTGGCTGGCGCAGCGGCTGATCTCGGGCGCGATCCGCTCGACCGCCGCCCATGATCACGCCGGGCTGGGCTGGTTCGGCATCATGCCGGGCACACCGGGCGGTGTCATCGCGGCGCGCAGCATGATCTATTGGTTGCACGACCGTCGGTATCTGATGAACGTGGTCATCGTGCCGGTCGCGGCGGCCATCTCGATCGTGCCGTTGCTCGTGGCCGGCGTGCCGCTCGAGGTCGCCATCCTCATCCCGGTGCTTCTCGCGGCGCTCTTCCTCGGCTGGCTGCCGCACGACGACGTGGCATACGACTCGACCGCGGTGTGGATGCACGTCGCATCCAACGTGCACGGCATAGCGGACCGCGTCGGACGTCTCGCTCCGATCCTGCTCTTCGCGACGCCCGTGCTCGCGGTCGCGCTCGTGTTCTCGGTCGCGCTGCACGGCAGCTGGGACGTGTTCCCGGCCATGATCGGGGCGGGCGCCTCGCTGTATCTGTCCGGCCTCGGGCTGTCGAGCATTGCTTCCGTCGTCGCTCCGTACGCCGTTACGCGTCCGGGCGACAATCCCTTCCGGCAGCCGCAGCGCACGGGCTCGTCGGGCGTCATCGCGCAGGGAGCGGTGCTGTTCGGGTCCATCGTGGTGAGCGCTCCGGCCCTGCTGTGGACCTGGAGATCCGTGGAGGGCACCGAGGAAGCGACGATGTTGGCGCTGGGCCTCGGGCTCGGGATCGGACTCGGCGTTTTCGTCATCGGGGTGGCCATCGGCGGCGCTCTCTTTCGTCGTCGCGGCGGCCGCCTGCTCGAACTGGCCGAGACCGCCTGATACCGAGCCCGACCTCTCTGGCGCCGATAGACTGACCAGCCATGAGCACGCCTCTCGATTCCCCAGACCAAGGCGGCCTTGCCACCCTCGAACGCGAGCTCGAAGAGCTCACACGAGAAGAGAACGTCGAACCCGGCGATCACGAGCGCTTCTCTCACTACGTCAAGAAAGAGAAGATCCTCGAGTCGGCTCTCACGGGCAAGCCGGTGCGGGCGCTGTGCGGCAAGAAGTGGACTCCGGGACGCGACCCCGAGAAGTTCCCCGTGTGCCCGTCGTGCAAAGAGATCTACGAGTCGCTGCAGACCTGATCCGGTGTCTACCCGCGTCCGGTCATGACGGTCGGGATCGCGGGGTCGGACTTGCTGAGCGCGAGCGCCTGAAGCGGCATTTCCGCTCGTGCGCGGGCGTGATGGGCGCGGGCGGCACGGGTGCCCTCCGGCCCCTCCGCGGCGGCGTCGATCTCGCCGACGACGACGAGCGGGATCTGCAGGGCACGGGCATCGGAGGGGACGGATGCCGAGGTGTCCGGTTCGTCGGCGGCGGTTCCGCCGGCAATGACCAGCTCGCTCGCCGATACACCGCGCTCGAACGTGCGATACGCGGACTTGCGGCCGCCGATGGATGCCTTGGCTGAGGACGCCTTCGCCACCGGGATCCAGCTGCCCGATGCATCCTGTCTCGCCACGAGCTTGTAGACCATGCCCGCGGTGGGCACGCCCGACCCCGTGACGACCGAGGTGCCGACGCCGTAGGCGTCGACGGGGGAGGCGGCGAGGGCCGCGATGGCGTACTCGTCGAGGTCGCTCGTCACGGTTATGCGGGTCTGGGTCGCGCCGAGCTCGTCGAGCTGCGCACGCACGTCGGTGGCGACGATGGGGAGGTCACCGGAGTCGATGCGTACGCCGCCGAGCTCGGTGCCCGCGACGCGGATCGCGGTCTCGACGCCCCGGCGGATGTCGTAGGTGTCGACGAGTAGTGTGGTGCTCGGGCCGAGGGCGTCGACCTGGGCGCGGAAGGCCTGCTCTTCGGTGTCGTGCAGGAGCGTCCAGGCGTGCGCGGCGGTGCCCATCGTGGGGACCTGCCAGCGGCGGCCGGCCTCGAGGTTGCTCGTCGCCGAGAATCCCGCGATGTACGCGGCGCGGGCCGCCGCGATGGCCGACTCTTCGCCCGCGCGACGCGAGCCCATCTCAGCGAGGGGGCGCGAGCCCGCGGCCGTCGACATGCGGGCCGCCGCGGTCGCGATCGCCGAATCGTGGTTGAGGACGCTCAGGGCGAGGGTCTCGAGCACGACGGCGTCCGCGAAGGTCCCCTCGACGGTCAGCACGGGCGACCCGGGGAAATACAGCTCGCCCTCGCGGTAGCCCGAGATCGAGCCGCGGAAGCGGTAGCGCGCGAGGTAAGCGAGGGTCTCGGCATCCACGATCCGCTCGTCGCGGAGGAATGCCAGCTCGTCATCGCCGAAGCGGAAGTCGCGCAGCAACCCGAGCAGGCGCCCGGTGCCGGCCACCACCCCGTAGCGTCGGCCGCCCGGCAGACGGCGCGCGAACATCTCGAAGACACACGGGATGGCGGCGGTCCCGTCGCGGAGCGCGGCGCCCAGCATCGTGAGCTCGTAGCGATCGGTGTACAGGGCGCTGCTGCGGCCGCTGGCCGGGTCGGTCATCCGGTCACTCTACCGACGTGAGCCGCGTCGCCAGCCCGAGCACCCGCCCCGGGTAGGCTGGGGAACCATGAATGACGCGCCGATCGGAATCTTCGACTCCGGCGTCGGTGGGCTCACGGTGGCCCGGGCGATCGGCGATCAGCTGCCCCGTGAATCCCTCGTCTACATCGGCGACACGCTGCACTCGCCCTACGGCCCGAAGCCCATCGCCGATGTGCGGCGCTACTCGCTCGAGGTGCTCGACTCGCTCGTCGACCAGGGCGTGAAGATGCTCGTGATCGCGTGCAACACCGCCTCGGCCGCTGTGCTGGGCGACGCCCGCGAGCGCTACGACGTGCCCGTGGTCGAGGTCATTCGTCCCGCCGTCCGCACCGCGATCGCGACGACGCGCAACCGACGTATCGGCGTGATCGGCACCGAGGGCACGATCGGCTCGGGCGCCTACCAGGACATGCTCGAACTCGACGATGCGCTGACGGTCTTCGCTCAGGCGTGCCCGGCGTTCGTCGATTTCGTCGAGCGGGGGGTGACCGGGTCGCCCGAGCTGCTCGAGATCGCCGAGGAGTATCTTGCCCCGCTCCGGCACGCGGGTATCGACACCCTCGTGCTCGGGTGCACGCACTACCCGTTCCTCAAGGGCGCGATCAGCTACGTCATGGGACCGGATGTCTCGCTCGTGGCGAGCGACGACGAGACCGCCAACGACGTCTACCGCCAGCTCGTGACGCGTGACCTGCTGACCTCGTCCGACCAGCCCGGAACGCACGTCTACGAGGCGACGGGTGGATCGCCGGATGCCTTCATCGACCTCGCGAACCGGCTGATGGGTCGTGAGGTGCGCTCCGTTCAGCTCGTGCACACGGGCGCGATCGACCTGCCGCCCGTCGGCTGACGAACTCGCAACCTCCCGAAACCTCTCCGAACGAAACGAGACAGACATGACCGAGATCACGCGCGCCGATGGCCGCACACCCGCCGAGCTGCGGCCCATCACGATCGAGCGGGGCTGGAGCGCCCACGCCGAGGGATCGGCGCTCATCTCGTTCGGCGGTACCAAGGTCCTCTGCACGGCCTCGTTCACGAACGGCGTGCCGCGCTGGCTCGTCGGCAAGGGCAAGGGCTGGGTCACGGCCGAGTACGCGATGCTGCCGCGCGCGACGAACAGTCGCAACGACCGCGAGAGCGTGAAGGGCAAGATCGGCGGCCGCACCCACGAGATCTCGCGCCTGATCGGCCGCGCCCTGCGCTCGGTCGTCGATACCAAGGCCCTGGGCGAGAACACGATCGTCATTGACTGCGACGTGCTGCAGGCCGACGGCGGCACCCGCACGGCCGCGATCACGGGCGCGTATGTGGCCCTCGCCGACGCGATCGAGTGGGGCAAGCGCAAGAACTTCATCGCCCAGCGCTCGCAGCCGCTGCACGACTCGGTGGCGGCCGTCTCGGTCGGCATCATCGACGGCGAGCCGATGCTCGACCTGGCCTACGTCGAGGACGTCCGCGCAGACACGGACATGAACGTCGTCGTGACGGGCCGGGGTCTCTTCGTCGAGGTGCAGGGCACCGCCGAGGGAGCGCCGTTCGACAAGCGCGAACTCGATGCCCTGCTCGACCTGGGTGTGACCGGGTGCGCATCGCTGCGCGAGCACCAGCTCGTCGCGCTCGCGGGATCGGCGGCGGAGTAGCGGATGTCGCGGCGCATCGTGCTCGCCACGCACAACCTGCACAAGGTCGAGGAGTTCGGCGCGATCGTCCGCGAGACGCGCCCCGACCTCGAGGTCATCGGTTATGACGGGCCCGAGCCCGTCGAGGACGGTGTGACGTTCGCGCAGAACGCGCTGATCAAGGCCCGCGCGGCCGCGGCGCACACCGGGTTGCCGGCGCTCGCCGACGACTCCGGCATCTGCGTCGATGTCCTCGGCGGTTCGCCGGGGGTGTTCTCCGCATACTGGGCCGGACACGCGAAGGATGCCTCGGCCAACCTCACGCTGCTGCTCGATCAGCTGTCGGATGTCGCGGACCCGCACCGCACCGCTCAGTTCATCTCGACGATCGCGCTCGTCGTTCCCGCGGAAGACGGGGGAGCGGCCGTCGAGCACGTGGTCGAGGGGCGCTGGCCGGGGCGCCTCGCCGTGGCGCCGTCGGGTGAGAACGGGTTCGGTTACGACCCGATCTTCATCCCGGACGGACAGGCATCGGGCTCGGAGCGCTCGGCTGCCGAGTTCTCTCCCGCCGAGAAGAATGCGGCATCGCACCGCGCGCGCGCGTTCTTGGCGCTCGTGCCGCTGCTGTCGACTCTCTCGGTTTGAGGACTGGTGGGTCGCGAACGCGCATGAGAATCGGAGTCATTCCCGGCTAGGCGAAATGGCGCCGAACGGCGCGATCGCGGGCCTAGCCTGGACATATGCACGATCACGCGCCGGCCGGGGGAGGCATCCGAAACGCCTCGAACCGTCGGCTCTTGGCGACGTCGCTCGCGCTCACCGCGACCGTCATGGTCGTGCAGATCGTCGGCGGGGTGCTGAGCGGATCGATCGCCCTGCTGGCGGATGCGGCGCACATGTTCACGGACACGGCGGCGCTCGTCATCGCGCTCGTCGCCAACGCCGTCGCCTCGCGGCCGGCGGATGACCGGCGCACCTACGGGTATCAGCGTGCCGAGGTGTTCGGCGCGCTGATCAACGCGGCCGTGCTGATCGTCCTGTCCGTCTGGATCGCGATCGAGAGCATCGGACGCCTGATGGCTCCCGGGGATGCCGAGGTCGCGGGCGGTGTGATGCTCGTCATCGCGATCGTCGGACTGGTGGCCAACGCCGTGGCGCTGTGGCTGCTGAGTTCGGCGCAGCGCAGCAGCATCAACGTGCGCGGGGCGTATCTCGAGGTGATGGGCGATCTGCTCGGATCCGCGGCGGTCATCGTGGCCGCGATCGTCATCGTCGTGTCGGGGTGGGTGCAGGCGGATGCCATCGCGTCGCTGCTGATCGCCGCGATGATCGTGCCACGGGCGATCGGGCTGCTGCGCGAGGTGTTCTCCGTCCTGTCTGAGTCGGCGCCGCAGGGCACGCACATCGCCGAGATCCGCAATCACATTCTGGGTGCCCCGGGCGTCGCCGATGTCCATGACGTGCACGTCTGGCAGCTCACCCGCGGCGCACCCGTCTTCACGGCGCACGTCGTCGTCGAACCCGAGGTGCTCGAGCACGGGGGAGCGGCCGAGCTGCTCGCGAGCCTGCAGTCGTGCCTGGCCGACCACTTCGACGTCGCGCATTCGACGTTCCAGTTCGAGCCTGCGGGGCACGCCGACCGCGACACGGCCGCGCACGCCTGACGGCGCCCGGTCACACCGTCGGGTGCTACGCAATCGCGCCCCGGGGAGGACTTACGCGCCGGGGGAGGAACATCGGGGCTCGATCATCCTCATCCTGTGCCGAAGTCCTCTTCGCGCCCCGAACCGGTGGTGGGTCAGGCCTCCCGCACCACGTCGGCGGGGTCCTTGTCGGGCCGGAGGCCGCGCCAGCGCGCGTGGCGGAGCGATCCATCCCGGGTCCACTCGGCGAACTCCACCTCGGCGACGAGCTCCGGCCGCACCCACAGGGCATCCGAGGCATCCGCCGCCGGAACGCCCACGAACGGGTTGGTGTCCGAGCGCAACGGCGTGAGCGCGTCGGCGAGACGCGTCAGGGTGGCGTCGCTGAAGCCCGTCCCCACCCGCCCCACGTACTGCAGCCCGTCGGGGCCCGGTACGCCGAGCAGCAACGACCCGATCGATCCGCTCCGACCACCCCGTCCGGGACGGATGCCACCGATCACGACCTCCTGCGTCTGCGTGAGCTTGACCTTCAGCCACGATTCGGTCCGGATGCCTCGGCGGTACGCCGACGCGGGATCCTTGACCATCACGCCCTCCAGCCCGAACTCGCGCGCCGTCGCGAGTGCCGCGTCGAGGTCGTCGAAGACCGGCGGTGCCGATAGGGGCGGCCGTGCGCCCGCCACGACGCGGTCGAGCAGCGACCGGCGTTCGCGCAGGGGGAGAGCCGCGACATCCGCTCCGTCGTGCTCGATGAGGTCGAACACGTAGTACGTCACGCGGGTGCGCCGGGCCTCGGCGGTGATGTCCGGCGCCTTCACGAGGTTCATGCGATTCTGCAGCAGCGAGAAGCTGGGGCGCCCGGAGTCGTCGAGCGCGACGAGTTCACCGTCGAGCACCGCGGGTTCTGGCGACAGACCGAGCGATTCGGCGGTGATCTCGGGGTAGCGGGCGGTGATATCGGTGCCCCGGCGACCGATCAGGCGGAGCGTCCGGCCATCCCAGACGCCGAGGGCGCGGATGCCGTCCCACTTGAACTCGACCCAGGGCGCAGCTCCGGCGCGTGCCGACCAGCGGCGGATCGCCGCCGCGGCCAGGCCGGGCGTGGATCCCGTCGCGAGCATCGGGCTGAACCGTTCGCCGGGCGGGATGTCGGAGCTCGC
>CAYZEL010000046.1:0-14495 GCA_964477515.1 uncultured Microbacterium sp. | reverse complement strand
TGAACCACCGCATCGTCGTCATGGGGGTCTCGGCCGTCGGCAAGTCGACCGTGGGTGCGGCCCTCGCGGAACGCCTGGGCATCCCCTTCCTCGATGCCGATGATCTGCACGATGCCGCCGCGGTCGCGTCGATGTCGGCGGGTATCGCGCTGACGGACGTCGACCGGATGCCGTGGCTCGGCCGCGTCGGTGACGCCCTCGCCGCGCAGCCCGGTGGCGCGGTTATCGCGTGCTCCGCGCTGGCGCGGCGCTACCGGGACGCCATCCGGGCCGCCGCGCCCGACGCCGTCTTCGTACTCCTCGACGCGCCCACGGACGTGCTCGCCATCCGCGCGGGCGCTCGCGAGGGCCACTTCATGCCGGCCTCTCTGCTCGCGTCTCAGCTGGCGACCCTCGAGCCCCTCGCGGCCACTGAGGCCGGGTTCGCGGTCGATGCGAGTCTGCCCGTCGACGATCTCGTCACGGCCGCGGCACAGCGACTGGATCCGACACCAGCCGAGCGAAACCGCTGAGCCGAGCCACGCCCTCGGGGGTATGCGGCAGATCGTCGAGCAGGCCCGGCGAGTAGACGAGGAACGCGGCGACCTCGGCGCGCGAGATCGCGACGTTCAGCCGGTTGGCGAGCAGGAGGAACTCGAGCCCCCGGGGCGCGTCACGCCCGGACGACGCGGCCAGCGACACGATCGACACGGCGGCCTCCTGCCCCTGGAACTTGTCGACCGTTCCGACACGCACGGGCGGGAGCTGCGCCGCCTCGAGGGCCGCGAGGACGGTCGCGGCCTGCGCGTTGTAGGGCGTGACGATGATGATGTCGTCGGCCGTGAGCGGTCGTGGAGAGGCGACCCGAGCCTCCCCTCCCTCACGGGCCAGGTCCGTCCACGTCGATCCGATCAGGCCGCGCACCAGCTCGACGACCGCGGCCGCCTCTTCCACCGAAGCCGTCGCGTTGCCGTGGTGCGCTATCGGAACGCGGTGCAGCCCCGGCTCGAGGCCATCGATCGAACGGAGGGCGGCGGAGGGGTGGGAGGCGAGACGCCCGGCGTACGACAGGTTCGACACCGGTAGGGCGACGAGCGGATGCATCCGTCGGCTCTCGGGCAGGAAGTAGCCGAGGCCATCGGGCAGCACCGCCGAGCCCTCCATGATCCAGCCGAGCGCCGACGTGTCGACGGGTTCCGGATGCTTTCCTTGGCTCACCTGCGGAAGCTGCTGCGGGTCGCCCAGCAGCAACAGGCGCGGGGCTGCGACCGACACGGCGATCGTCGAGGCGAGCGAGAACTGCCCGGCCTCGTCGATCACGAGCAGATCGAGCGATCCGCGCGGAAAGCGGCCCTCGTGGCTGAAGTCCCACGCGGTCCCGCCGACCACGAACCCCGTCGCGGCGTGCTCGTCCGCGAACGCCGCGACGCCGTTCTTGGACAGGGGCGTGAACCGCACGTCGACCGTCTCGTCCTTGGGTGCCTTGCCGACCCGCGCGGGCGGCACCCCGGCGTCGATCACCCGATCGAGCATGTGCTCGACGACCGCGTGCGACTGGGCCACGACGCCGATCTTCCACCCGTGTTCGCGCACCAGAGCCTCGATCACGTGCGACCCGACATACGTCTTGCCCGTGCCCGGGGGACCCTGCACGGCGAGGTAGCTGCGGTCGAGGTCGCGCAACGTCGCGACGATCGCCGGAACGGGATCGGCCGCGTCGGCTCGTTCCGGTCGACCCGCGCTCAACCGCGGCGGACGGCGCCGAAGCAGGTCGGTCGCCGGATCGGCGGGGAAGGCGGGGCTCACCGCGATCACGCTGTCCGCCCACTCGTCGATCGCCACCTGCTGCGACAGGGCGCGTGGGGGCGCGGCCGGGGTGATCGCGATCGGCAGTTCGCCCCAGGTGAACCCGCCACGGGCCCGCTCTTCCACGAGCGCGCCGTCCTCGAGTTCTTCGAGGACGCGACCGCGGTGATCGGCGTGCAGCCACCGCGGCGAGGCCTCGAACACGAACGGCGCCGGGAGTTCGTAGAGCAGGAAAGGCTCGCTTCCCACCGACAGACGCGTGCCGGGGGCCAACTCTCCGCGCAGGCGCAGGATGCGTCGATCCACCCGCTGTCCCTCGGCCCTGTGCCAGTCCTCGACGACCTCGCAACGCGACGCGTCCAGCACCGCGACATCGCGGCTCTGCTCCCACACCGACACGGGTTCGCGCAACCGCAGGAAGTGGGTCGCCCAGAAGCTCTTGGCCTCGCGCGGGTAGTAGTCGATCGCGGCCGCCCCGAGGCGCAGGGCCCTGACGTCTGCGACTGCGCCTGCGGACTCCGCTTCGGCCGACTCGGCGAGCACGGTCAGCGCGACGGCACGCGGCGACGGCTCGTACCCGGCGGCGTCGGGCTCGGGGTCGGGTGCCGAGACGATGCCGACCTCGTCCGCTCGATCGCGCAACCAATTGCGCAGCCGGCGCGTCGAGACGCAGTCGTAGCGGTTGTAGTCGGCGATGTCGTCGAGGATCGCGGCGCCGCCCGCGTCGTCGCCTGCGTCCTGAAGCATCCGCGCCTCGACGTACCGGACGATCGACTCGTCGCCGCGCTGGACGTCGCTCTGTCGCGTCTCGTCGCCCATGTACAGCGGCTCGAGCTTCTTGATCGAGTACGAGCGCGACCCGACTCGAAGGGCACGCCGGACGATCGGATACAGATCGACGAAGACCCCGTCGCGCAGCAGCCGATCGACCTGCGCCTCACCCGTGCCGTGCCGCGCCGCCATCGCCAGTAGATGCGTGGGCTCGTACGGGGCGTAGTGGTAGATGTGCATGCCGGGATGTGCCAGGCGGTGCAGGTCGACGAAGTCGAGGAATCGTGAGAGGGCGACCCGCTCCTCGTCGAACGAGTGCGCCCAGAGGCGCGAGAAGGTCTCGCTCTCGTCGACCCAGCCGAACAGGTAGTCGATGCCCCACTCCGTGCCCGCACCCTCGGTGTAGAGCGGATCGCCCTCGAAGTCGAAGAACAGGTCTCCGGGATCCGCGGGCGGAAGCGCGGCGAGCGCCGCGGGCTGCACGACGCGGTAGACCGGAACCGGGGCGTCAGCCAGCTCGGACGCGCGCTGCAGCTGCGCCTGTGTGCGGAGCAGGCCGAAGACATCCGCGTTCATGTTCGCGGGCGGCGCCTGCGCGACCGAGAGTTCGTCCAGGGTGCGGATGCCGGCGTCGCGGAGTTTCGCACGCTGCAGCGGCCGCATACCGGCGACCAGCAGCAGGTCGCGGGATGCCTCGACCTCGATCTGACAGGTCGCGCAGCGGCCGCAGGCGAAGTACCGATCGTCGCCCCAAGCGGTCGGTGCGACCGACGCGCCCCGCTCGATCTGGCGACTCTCGATCAGTTCGATCAGCCGCGCGTAGCGCAGGTGATAGACGGGCAGGATGTCGTCCACGAGATGCGAACTCGTGGTGCCGTCGCCGAGCAGCAGCTCGACGCGATCCGACCGAGGCACACCGAGCTCATCGAGCCGCTGCACGTATGCCGCGAGCTGCATGAGCGCGGTGACCCGAGCGCGACGAGCGAGCTTGGTGTCCTGAACCAGCCACCGCCCGCGCTCGTCACGAATCAGGAAGTCCGCGAAACCGACGAAGTCGAGGGTGGCGAACGCCGCCTGATAGATGATGCGCACCGAGGGGTCCGCCAGCGCCGCGTTCGTGAGCCGGACGGCCTCGGCCAGCGCCGGGGTGTCGACCGACGACACCTGCGCGATGGTGGCCACGCCATCCGGATCTTCCGCCAGATACCGGTCGAGCATGCGTCGCTCGTGTCGATCGCCGAGCCG
Organism: uncultured Microbacterium sp.; assembly: GCA_964477515.1. GTDB lineage: Bacteria > Actinomycetota > Actinomycetes > Actinomycetales > Microbacteriaceae > Microbacterium. Next base: position 10,694 of record CAYZEL010000046.1, on the reverse strand, counting down.
TGCCGCGCGCTCGAGCGTGAGATCTTCGGGCTCGACGACCTGCGCGATGCGGCCCAGCCGGGCATCGATCGCCCGAACCCACGCGAACTCGCATTCCGATGCGGCTTTGAGGTCGCTCGCGCTCGTGACCAGTCGGCCTTCGTTCTCGATGTATCGCACGGGGTGCCCTCCGTCTGCGACCCTACCCGCGGGCTCGGACAGCCGATCGGCTACTTCGACTTCTTCGTGCGCGCCGTCAGGTCGACCAGCGAGATGACGAATGCGAGGGAGATGCCGACACCGACGGTGACCATCCCGACCGCGTACGCGTCGTGGTAGACGACGATCGTGGGGGCGGAATCACCCTCGCTGTAGATCGTCGCGTAGAAGAAGGCGAGCGCGATCGCGGTACCGATGGATGTTCCGATGCGCTGTCCGAGTTGACTCACCGACCCCGCGAGGCCGCCGCGCTTGGGCGGGATGTCGGCGAGCGCGAGCGTCTGGTTGGGCGAGACGACGAGCCCGCCACCTGCTCCGGCGACGACCATGATCGCCGCCATGACCCAGATCACGGCGCCCGACGGCACGAAGAGCGCCGCCAGCACGAGCCCGGCCGTGCCTGCCAGCAGGATCGCGAGCCCCCACACCACGAGCGGTCTGCCGATCCGGTTGACCCACAGACCGCCGAACCACGAGGTCAGGGCGCTCGCGAGGGCGAAGCCGATCGTGACCATGCCCGCGAAGACCGGCTCGAGGCCGACCCCGCCCTGCAGATACAGCGTGGTCAGCAGGAACAGCGCGGGAAGCGCGGCGAAATAGGCCGACGCCAGGATCGTGCCGTTGCGGTACGACGAGACCCGGAACAGTCCGAGCGGAACGAGGGGCTGGTGCCCCCGCGCCTCGTATGTCCGCTCCCAGACGATGAAGCCGCCGATGAAGAGCACGGACGGCACGAGCAGCCACCATCGGTTCGGGTCGTCCGTCGGGGAGCCGGTCGTGAAGAGGAAGGGCCAGAGCAGCGAGATGACCGCGAGCCCGAACAACAGGATGCCGATCGGATCGAGCGAGAGCTTGCGCCCGGATTTCGTCCGCGTCGCCGGCAGCAGCCAGATCGCCGCGGCGATCGCGATCAGCGCGAGGGGAACGTTCATCCAGAAGATCCCGCGCCATCCGTCGGTCGGACCACCGACCGCGATGGCGAGCCCACCGAGCGTCGGCCCGAAGGCCGTCGCGATCCCGATGCTCGCGCCGAACAGACCGAAGGCCTTGCCGCGCTCAGCCCCGCGGAACAGCTGCTGGATCAGGCCCAGCACCTGGGGCATCTGGATGCCGGCGGCAACGCCCTGGATGAGGCGTGCGACGAGCAGGACGGTGACGTCCTGGGCCAGAGCACAGACGAGGCTCGTCACCGTGAACAGTGAGAGGCCGACGATGAACAGGGCGCGACGCGAGCGCTGGTCGCCGAGGCGCCCCATCGGGACGAGAGCCAGCCCGAACGCCAAGACGTAGCCCGACACGACGAGCTGCAGCTCTGTCGATCCCGCCCCGAACGCCTTCTCGATGGAGGGCAGGGCGACGTTGACCTTGCTGAGGTCGAGGATCGTGAGGGCGGCGACACCGACGCAGACCCAGTAGGCACGCCAGCGATGCCGTTCGGTGAGGGCGATCTCACGCGTGCGCGGCGGCTCTTCCGGGGGTGCCGTACTCATCCGCACCAGCCTATGGGTGCCAGACTGGGGTGATGACCGACGGCCTTCCGTTCCGTAACGCCTACCGCCACGGTTTTGCGCGCGTCGCGGCGTGCACGATCCCGGTGCGCATCGGTGACCCCGCCTCGAATGCCCGGGCCGTCCTCGAGACGGCCCGCGAGTGCCACCAGGATGCGGTCGCGGTGGCGGTCTTCCCCGAACTCTGCCTGACCGGGTATGCCATCGACGACCTGGTGCTCCAGGATGCCCTCCTGGATGCGACCGAGGTCGCGATCGGGCGTCTGATCGAGGCATCACGCGATCTCATGACGGTGCTCGTCGTCGGCGCGCCGCTCAGGCACCGCAACCGGCTCTACAACTGCGCCGTCGTCATCCACGACGGCGAGCTGCTCGGCGTCGTGCCGAAGTCGTACCTGCCCACCTATCGCGAGTTCTACGAGCGTCGCTGGTACGCGGCGGGCGACGAGCTGACCGGCGAGGAGGCGCGCTGGATCTCGGTTGCGGGAGCGGAGGCCCCGTTCGGACCCCACCTGCTCTTCGCCGCCGAGGACGTGCCCGGCCTGGTGCTGCACGCCGAGGTGTGCGAGGACGTGTGGGTTCCGATCCCGCCCTCGTCCGAGGCCGCGCTCGCCGGTGCGACCGTGCTGGCCAACCTGTCGGGCAGTCCCATCACGATCGGCCGCGCGGACGAGCGCGCGATCCTGTGCCGCGCGCAGTCGTTCCGCTGCCTCTCGGCCTACGTCTACGCCGCGGCCGGTCAGGGCGAGTCGACCAACGACCTGTCGTGGGACGGCCAGACGATGATCTACGAGCTCGGCGGGCTGCTCGCCGAGACCGAGCGATTCCCGGATGGCCCGCGCCGGTCGGTCGCGGACGTCGACCTCGACCGGATCCGCCAGGATCGCGCCAGGCAGGGCACGTTCGACGACAACCGCCGCACCCACGCGGCCCGCACCGGCGCATTCGTCACGGTGCCGTTCACGCTCGGTGTGCCCGCGCACGAGACGGGCCTGAGGCGTCCGGTCGATCGTTTCCCGTTCGTGCCCGACGATGCCGCGCGCCTGGCCCAGGACTGCTACGAGGCCTTCAACATCCAGGTCACGGGACTCGTCCAGCGCCTGACGGCGATCGGCGGCCCGAAGCCGGTCATCGGCGTCAGCGGGGGCATCGACTCGACGCACGCACTGCTCGTGGTGGCGCGCGCGATGGACCGGATGGGTCGTCCCCGCTCCGACATCCTGGCGTACACGATGCCGGGCTTCGCGACGACCGACCACACCAAGTCGAACGCGATCGCCCTCGCCGAGGCCGTCGGCGCGTCGATCGAGACCATCGACATCCGCGATGCCGCCAACGAGATGCTCGAGAAGATCGGACATCCCTTCAGCGGCGGCGAACCCGTGTACGACGTGACGTTCGAGAACGTGCAGGCGGGCCTGCGCACCGACTACCTCTTCCGGCTCGCCAACCAGAACGGCGGGATCGTCAGCGGCACGTCCGACCTGTCGGAGCTCGCGCTCGGGTGGGCGACGTACGGCGTCGGTGACCAGATGAGCCACTACGCGGTCAACACGGGGGTCCCGAAGACGCTCATCCAGCACATCATCCGCTGGGTCGTCGCGGCGGGCGAGGGCGTCGACGCCGCCGAGGCGGCCGTCCTGCAGTCCGTGCTCGACACCGAGATCAGCCCCGAGCTCGTGCCGGCGGACGCGGACGGCGCGACGCAGTCCACCGAGTCGCTCGTCGGCCCGTACGCACTGCACGACTTCACGCTCTTCCACGTGCTGCGGTACGGCTTCCGGCCGTCCAAGATCGCGTTCCTCGCGCACGAGGCGTGGGCGGACCCGGATGCCGCGGGCTGGCCGCCGGGATTCCCCGACGACGCGAGGGTCGCTTACGACCTGCCGACGATCGTGCGGTGGCTCGAGGTGTTCCTGAAGCGCTATTTCGCCTTCGCGCAGTTCAAGCGTTCGGCGCTGCCGAACGGGCCGAAGGTCTCGGCCGCGGGCTCGCTCTCACCGCGCGGCGACTGGCGGGCACCCTCGGACGGCAACGCCCAGGCGTGGCTGGACGAGCTGCACCACGCCCTGTCCGAACTCGGCTCGGACTGAGCCGCGCTCAGGCCGCGGCGTCCGCGTCGGGCGTCCTGTCGCGCAAACCCACGCGGTCGGGGATCTCGAAGGCGAGCCCGGGTAGCCACGTGACCGGCTCCGGCCAGGGGCGTGAGGTCGGCAGCGCCGTGAGCAGCCGCCGCATCGCCGTGTCCCCCGGTGTCGCGGGGGATGCGGCGGGGAGCACCCGACGGGGAGCTCGGAATCCGAGGGCACCGCACCACCAGTGCCGCCACGTGTCGTCCGCCGCATCCGGGTCGAGCACGATGTAGTAGTCGGGCATCAGCGCCGTACCCTCCTCGAAGTGGGCGAGCGCCGCCTCGACCTCGACCTCGAGCGTGCCCAGGGTCGCGCGTTCCTCGTAGAGTTCGACCCACGCGGCCGCGACGTGTTCGAGGGGATCGGCGTCGTGCACGATCCAGGGTGTGCTGCACGCCGAGATGCGGCGAGCGGCGGTCGCGGGATCGGAATCCCGCAGCGAGAGGGTCTCGACTCCCGGGATGCCCTCGAGAGTCGCGATCGCGCTCGCCGATTCAGAACCGACGATTGCGACGATCGTTCCGGTGGCTCCCGCAAAGCGAGAGGTGTCTGAGTGCGCCATGACTCAGCCTACGTCCGCTCGTGTTGCGGGCGGATGTCCCGCACCGGCCGATCACGTAACGGCAGATCACGTAACGGCGGTCCGCGCCCGCCGTCAGTCGCCGGAGCGGGCGTTGTAGACGACGATGCCGCCGCTGTCGACGGCCGCGCGATAGGCGCGGAAGACGGCGAGGGCCTCGTCGCGCAGCACGTCCTGCACGACCTCGATACCGCGGGCCTCGAACTGCTCGGCCCAGTCCTCGACCATCGGCCCCTCGTCGAAGGTGCTGATCTCTTCGAGCTCGGGACCAGAACCGGCGACCACGAGGGTGCGCACACCCGACCACATGGTGGCGCCGTAGCACTGCACGCACGGCCGCCAGTTGACGACCAGTTCGTGGGGCGACAGGCCCTCCGCCCCGAGGTCCCACGATCCGACGCGGGCCTGCGCCGTGCCGAGCGCTGTGACCTCGGCGTGTGCCGACGAGATGCCGCTGCCGAGGACGACATTGACCCCGACGGACACGATGCGTCCCGTGTCGGTCTCGGCGACGAGCGCGGCGAACGGTCCGCCGTTCCCCTCGCGCCAGTTGCGGTCGGCGAGACGGTGCACGAGCGCCATCCGCTCGGCACGGTCCGGGATGATGTCCGGCACACCGTGCAGTTCTTCGGAGATCCAGTCGGGAAGGTTCACCGAGTACCCGGTGGAGAAATAGGCCATGTCCATGCGCTCATCTTGCCCGATGCGTGTGTCGCGCTCGTGACGGGACAGAATGGGTGACCGTGAGACTTCTCGTCGCGGCGCTGGACGCCGAACTCGTGGCCTTCCCCGCTCGGATCGACGGCTTCGCCCGCCTCGTCACGGGACCCGGCAAGCTGAAGGCAGCCGTCGCCCTGACGCGCGCGCTCTCGGCTCGCGAGTACACGGAGGTCGTTGTCGTCGGCACCGCCGGTGCGCTGGATCCCGACCTCGAGGCGGACGTTCACGAGATCGGGACCGTCCTGCAGCACGACGTGAGCGATTTGGACGGGATCGTGGGTCAGCACGTCTCGCTGCCGACCCGCATCGAGCTGTCGAATCCGGGGCATGCGATCGCCACGGGCGACATCTTCGTGGACGACGCCGATGCGGTCGTTCGCATCCGCGCGCTCGATGCGGTGCTGGTCGACATGGAGGCATACGCCTACGCGTATGTCGCCGGGGAGTTCGGAGTGCCGCTGCGCATCATCAAGGCGGTCTCGGACCGCGCGCAGGATGGCGCGACACAACTGTGGGACGAGGTCGTCGCCGCCTGCAGCGCGGCGCTCTGGCAGAGCTTCCGCTCCGACTACGGGCTCTGACGGTTCAGTCGTCCGAGGACCGGGCGAACAGCATCCGCAGGATCACGAACACGATCAGCGCGACGACCGCGACCGCCAGGAGTTTGAAGACGAAGGCGAGCACCGAGAACAGGACGTTCACGAGCACCCACGCGATGATGATGGCGACGATGACGCCGATGACTGTCCACAGGGTGCCGCTCTTCATGGTTCAAGCCTAGGCTGATCCACGGTGCCCTCGGCGCACCCACATCCCGGAGCAAGGAGCAGCATTGACCCACATCGGCCGCAGCGACCTCGATATCTTCCCCCTCTGCCTGGGCGCCAACGTGTTCGGGTGGACCGCGGATCGCGACGAGTCATTCCGAATCCTCGACGCTTTCCACGCCGGCGGCGGCGATTTCATCGACACCGCGGATTCGTACAGCGCCTGGGTTCCCGGCAACACGGGCGGCGACAGCGAGCGGATCATCGGCGAATGGCTCGCGGCTCGACGTCCGAAGAACCTCGTCGTCGCGACGAAGGTCAGCCAGCACCCCGACTTCCGCGGCCTGTCCGCGAAGAACATCCGCGCCGCCGCCGAGGCATCCCTCCAGCGACTCGGCGTCGACGCGATCGATCTGTACTACGCCCACTACGACGACGAGACGGTGCCGCTCGAAGAGACCGTCGCGGCGTTCGGCGATCTGGTCACGGACGGCCTCGTGCGCTACACCGCCGTTTCGAACTACAGCGCCGAGCGAATCCGCGAGTGGATCGGCTACGCGGCCGCCGCGGGCAGTGCCCAGCCGGTCGCGGTGCAGCCGCACTACAACCTCGTGCACCGCAACGCGGTCGAAGAGACCATCGTTCCCGTCGCCGAAGAGTTCGATCTGGGCCTCGTGCCCTACTACTCCCTCGCGAGCGGATTCCTGACCGGCAAGTACCGTTCGGCAGACGTCCCGGATGCCGCGGGCACGTCGCCGCGCGCCAAGGGCGCCGTGAAGTACGCCACCCCGCAGGGGCTGGCGATCATCGACACGCTCGAGTCCATCGGCCGGGCGCACGGCGCCTCGATCGCAGCGACCGCTCTGGCCTGGCTGCGCGCCCAGCCGACCGTCGTCGCCCCGATCGCGAGCGCTTCGCGCGTGAGCCAGGTCGCCGACCTGCTCGCGGCGGGGACGCTGGACCTGACCGCCGCCGAGATCGCGGAACTCGACCGCGTCTCGACCTGGTCGCCCGCGGCCTAGACCTGCAGGATGGCGTGCGCGGCGACCTCGCTCGAACCGTCATCGGCGACGGTGACGAGCAGTTGGGCCGGGATCTGATCCTTCATCGCCTCGACGTGGCTGATGACCCCGACCGTCCGGCCGCCCTGGCGGAGTTCGTCGAGCGTGCGCATGGCCGTGTCGAGAGTCTCTGCGTCGAGTGAGCCGAAGCCCTCGTCGATGAACAGCGTGTCGAGCGCGATGCCTCCGGCGCGGCCGGTGACGACCTCGGCGAGGCCGAGTGCGAGCGCGAGCGAGGCCAAGAAGGTCTCGCCGCCCGATAGTGACTGCGCCGGGCGCGGTCGTCCCGTATAGGCATCCAGCACCTCGAGTCCGAGGCCCGAGGCGGCGCCTCGCGCGGCCAGGGAGTCGGTGTGCAGCAGGCGGTACCGTCCGTCCGACATCTCATCCAGGCGCAGGTTCGCGGCGTCTACGATCTCTTCGAGCTCGGCGGCGAGCACGAATGTCTCGAGCTTCATCCGATGAGTGTTCGGGGCCTTGCCCGCGACCGTGGCGGCGAGGCGTTCGATGATCTCGTGTTCGGCGAGGGCCGCGGCGATCCCCGATTGCGCCTGCTCCGCCTGCTGTGCGAGCGTTTCGAGACGGTCACGCGTCTGATCGGCGGCGAGGGTCTGCTGCACCGCTGCGGTCCAGGCATCCCGGGTGTCCCGGCGCGCCGTTTCGGCGGCCGCGGTCTCGATCGGTTCGTCGGGCAGCATCTGCAGTTCGAGGTCGAGCAGCAGGGCCTTCGCCGCGCCGAGCGCGGTCTCGTGCTCGCGGATCGTATCGTCGAGCTGCGATCGTGCGGCGGCACCGCGGAGGGCCGCGATCGCGGCATCCGTCGTCTCGAAGCCTGTCTCGGCAAGGTCTGCCTCGGTCCGTGCCCGCGCCGACGCTTCGGCCAGTGCGCAGCGCTCCGCGGTGGCAATCGACGCACGCAAGACCTCGGCCGCATCGGCGATCCGCTCGGCGTCGGCGATCCTCTCGGCGACGGTGGCGAACCCACCGCGCGCTTCTGCCAGGGCCTCGTCATCGGCCGCGATGCTCGCCTCCAGGACGGCGAGCGACTGAGCGAGAACGTCGATACGCGGCGTCGCGGCAGCGAGCGCGGAGTCGAGGTCGGTCAGGGTCTTCGCGCAGCCCTCGCGCTCTGTCCGCAGCGTCGCCGATTCGCGTTCGGCGTCCGCGATCGTCGCGAGTGCCCGCGCGGCCTCGGTGCGGTGCTCGGCGAGCTGCGCGGCCGTCCGGTCCCCCGCACGCCCCCGCGCGCCGGCGGCGGACTGACGGACGCTCGCGAGAGCCTCAGATGCGTCGCGCTGCTGCGATACGGCGATCGCCACCCGCGCCTCGGCCGCGGTGATGTCGTCGACGCTCACCGGGTCGTCGCCGCGCGGCGCAGGTGCGGGGTGCTCCGTCCCGCCGCAGACCGCGCAGGGCTCGCCGGGGACGAGCTTCTCGGCGAGTTCGCCCGCGTGCCCACGGAGTCGCCGCTCGCGCAGATCGACCAGGGCCGTGGACTCTTCGGAAACCGCACGATCGGCACGCAGCGCCGCCATCTCGGCCGTCGTGGCCTCATCCGTCAGACGGTCGGCCTCTATCGCCGCGGCGATGCGGGCGTCCAGATCGGCGACGAGGGTCTCGGCGGCGGCGCGTCCGCCCAGGGTCGGCGCGAGCTCCATCAATCGCGCGTCGAGCTCGTCCCGGCGCGCGATGGCGACCTCGCGCTCCGCGCGGCTCGCGTCGACACCGGCCGTCAGGGCGACGAGGTCGGCCTGATTCTGCGCGTACTCAGCGCGACGCTCGGCGATGCTGTCTTCGCGCGCGAGCAGCAGCCGCCATCCGCCGACGGCGTGCTTGATCTCGTCGATGCGCGCGGCGAGTTCGGGGGTGGTTGGCGCGGCGTGGGAGGCGAGGTCGCCGGCGTCGGCATCCGCATCCGTGAGCGCCACCCAGGCTGCGAGGGCATCCCGTCGCACCTCTTCCGCACGTTCCGCGTCGGTGCGGGCGATATCGAGGGCACGGATGCCTTCGCGCGCCCGCTCCGCACGGTTCGCGGCGTCACGTTCCGCGCGGATGGCGTCGATGCGGGCGGCATCCGACTCGAGCGAAGCGACACTCTCGCGCGCGCGGTCACGGCGCTGCTGCAGCTCGCGGCGGGCGAGCAGATCTGCGAGCGCGACCTCGGCGGCATCCCGCGCCACGAGGGCGGCGCCTTGCGCGAGGGCGGCGGTCTCGGCGCGATACGCCGCACGCCGCGCCACCTGCCGGACCCGTTCGATCCGCGACGCGGTGTCGTTTCGTACCTCGCTGCCCGCGCCCACACGGGCGGAGACGGCCGCGGCGACGTCCCCTGCATCGCCGTCGAGGCCGTGGTCGGCGATCAGGCGATCCGCCTCGTCGAGGCGGTGCGAGAGAGTGTCGCCATCCCGGGCGACGCGCGCCTCCGAATCCTTGCGCCGCCTCTCGAGCGCGTGCTCGTACTCTTCGAACCGACGTGTTCCGAACAGCGTCCTCAGGAGCGCCTGGCGCTCGCTCTGGCTCGCGAGCAGGAAGCGGGCGAACCTGTTCTGCGCGAGCAGGATGACCTGCAAGAACTGCTCCTGCGTGAGCGGAAGGATCTCGTGCAGCGCCTCGCCGACGTCGCGCGGTCGCGCCGCACGGCCCTCCCACCCGTGTCCGTCCCACACGAACAGACGTGCCTGGGGCGGAGCCGTGGTCGTCCCGGCGCCGTTGCGCTTGGCGCGTTCGTATTCGGGCGAGCGCTCGACGCGCCACCGCTCACCGCCCGCGCTGAACTCCAGAGCGACGAGCGTGGGGTCGTCGGGCCCGCTGTGGTCGCTGCGCAGGCGCTTCTCGCCCGCGTCATAGCGGGGAACCGACCCGAACAAGGCGAAGCAGATCGCATCGAGGATGCTGGACTTGCCCGCGCCCGTCCGACCCGAGATGACGAAGATCCCATCGTCGGCGAACGCGTCGAAGTCGACGACCTGCGGGCGCAGGAACGGCCCGAAGCCCTCGATCTCGAGGCGATGCATCCTCACGCGAGCACCCCGTCGCTCGTGCGCTGCGCTGCCGTTCTCTCGGCGCCGGCGCTTTCGACGATGACGTCGGCCAGGATTTCGGCCTCGGCGTCGTCGGCCGCCTGCCCCTGTCGCACGTGGGCCAGGAATGACGAGATCAGCTCGTGGTCATCGCGCGCCTCGCGAACCCGGGTCGAGTACGACTTGTCGGCCACCTGCTGCACCCGGGCCGGCACGTGCTGAACCGTGGCGCAGTGCGGGAAGCGGGCGAGCAGACGCCGCATCGGATCACGCTGCGGCGTCGAGTCCGTGTACTGCGCGCACACCCAGGCGTCGACCTCGCCATCGAAGCGGGGGTCGGTGAGCAGCTCATCGAGAGGCGCCGAAATCGTGACGAGGCGCCGGGGCACCGCGAGCGGCGACCATTCGGTCGACGCGAGACCCGAGGCATCCAGGTCGATCAGCCACGAACCGCGAGGCTTGTGCTGCTCGCCGAACGAATAGTGCAACGGGGCACCCGCATACCGTACGCGGGGCGAGAGCTCGTTACGGCCATGGATGTGTCCGAGGGCGACGTAGTCGGGTCCGTCGAAGGTCGACAGCGGTACGACGTCGAGGGTGCCCTGACGGATCTCGCGCTCGACGCCCGGCGTCGCCTCGACGTTCGCCGCGAAGCAGTGGGCGATCGCGATCGAGCGACCGCCGCGCTCGGCCCGATCGTCGTTGACG
>CAYZEL010000045.1:0-14699 GCA_964477515.1 uncultured Microbacterium sp. | reverse complement strand
CCCGTCGCGCGCGGAGCTTTCGGACAGCGAACGGATGCTCCGGCCGCCGGCTCGACGCCCCCCGCACCCGTCAACCGCGCCGACCGCCGCGCCGCGGCGAAGCGCAAGTAACAGCCGCGAAGCGCAAATAACGGCAGCGAAGCGCACGTAGTCCACGGCGTTCGCCGACCAGGCCACGAGGTGGACGGTGGCACTCTCCGGGCGGAGATATCCTGAGCCGATGAGCACCCTCCGCCCCCTCGATCAATCCTCGAAGCTGAAGAACGTCCTCTACGAGATCCGCGGCAACGCCCTCGTCGAGGCCGCCCGGCTCGAGGCCGAGGGGCAGACGGTCCTCAAGCTCAACACGGGCAACCCCGCGACGTTCGGGTTCGAGGCGCCCTACCAGATCGTCCGCGACATGATCGCGGCGATGCCCACGGCGCACGGCTACAGCGAGAGCCGAGGCATCCTGTCTGCCCGTCAGGCGGTCGTGTACCGCTACGAAGAAGAGCCCGGCTTCCCGCGCATCGACCCCGACGACGTCTTCCTCGGCAACGGTGTCTCGGAACTCATCACGATGACCATGCAGGCGCTGCTCGACGAGGGCGACGAGGTGCTGATCCCGGCCCCCGACTATCCGCTGTGGACGGCGATGACGAGCCTGTCCGGCGGCACACCCGTGCACTACCTGTGTGACGAGAACGCCGGGTGGCAGCCCGACCTCGAAGACATCCGCTCGAAGATCACGCCCCGCACCAAGGCGATCGTGGTCATCAACCCGAACAACCCCACGGGGGCGGTCTACACGCGCGAGGTGCTCGAAGCGATCGCCGAGGTCGCGCGCGAGCACTCGCTGCTGCTCCTCGCGGACGAGATCTACGACCGCATCCTGTTCGACGACGCGAAGCACATCCCGATGGCGTCGATCGCGCCGGATCTGCTGTGCCTGACGTTCAACGGTCTGTCCAAGACCTACCGGGTGGCGGGCTATCGCTCCGGATGGGTCGTCATCACCGGCCCGAAGGGGCACGCGGCCGGATTCCTCGAGGGCATCAATCTGCTCGCCTCGACGCGCCTGTGCCCGAACGTTCCCGCTCAGCACGCGGTTCAGGCCGCCCTCTCGGGTGTGCAGTCGATCGACGCGCTCATCGCGCCATCCGGTCGACTGCACGAGCAGCGAGATGTCGCGTGGGAGGGACTCGAGTCCATTCCGGGCGTGTCGTGCGTGCGCCCACAGGGTGCTCTGTACGCCTTCCCGCGGCTCAACCCCGAGGTGCACGAGATCCGGGACGACGCGAAGTTCGTGTACGACTTCCTCGTGGCCGAGCGGGTCCTGCTCGTGCAGGGCACGGGCTTCAACTGGCCGACGCCCGACCACCTGCGGGTCGTGACCCTGCCCGAATCGCGGGTCCTGGCCGACGCGATCGAGCGTCTGGGAAACTTCCTGGCCTCGTACCGGCAGTAGTCGTGAGCGCGTCGACGACATCCGTCGAGACCCTGTCCTGCACAGCGATGTTCGCCCCGTATGGACGGCCTTCTCGCACCGGCACCTCGGAATCGAAAGATCGGCGAACCTCGTCGAAGCAGGCCTACAGCTTTCCCGACGGCGACTTCGACCGGGTTCACCGCTCGGGCGTGATCTCGGGGGAGAGCCGCGCCAGTCCATACGATCACGACGAAATCGAGCGCGAGGTGAAGAAGCTCCTCGACCTGATCGACGCGGACGAGTCCTGACGCGGCGACTCAGACGAGCGCCCGCGCGACGTCGGCGGGTTCGTCCTGCACGGCGGGCTTCTTGACGAAGAACACGAATACGACGATCGCGACCGAGGCGACGGCCGCGACCACCAGGGCCCCGTGTGTGCCCTCTGCGACCGATTCGGGAGTCGCTGTCGTCCCGCGGCCCATGGCGTAGATCACCATGAACACCGAGGTGCCGAGGGCTCCGGCTATCTGCTGCGCCGTGCCGATGCCCGCGCTCGCGTAGGTGTAGTACTTCGGTCGCACGCCCGCCATCGCGACGGTGAACAGGGGCGAGAACAGCAGCGCCAGACCCGAGCACAGGATGAGGTAGAGCACGGCAACGGTGCCGGTCGACGCGTTCGGCGTGAAGAGGATCGCCATCAGCGTCAACGCGAAGGTCGTGATGAAGGCACCCGGGATGATGAGAGGGCGCGGGCCGATCTTGTCGTACAGTCCACCGACCAGCGGCCCGGCGAGTCCCATGAGCAGACCGCCCGGCATCACGATCAGGCCGGACTGCAGCGGGTCCGCGCCGAGACCCTCCTGGATGTAGAAGGGCAGCAGAGTGAGGGACCCGAACAGGATCGCGTTCATCACGACCATCGTGACGAGAGCCCACGTGAAGGTGCTCGAGGTGAAGATACGCAGATCGATCAGGGCCGAGTCGGTGCGCTGCAGCCGCAACTGTCGCAGCACGAACACCGTCAGGGCGATCAGCCCGATGCCCAGCGGCGCCCACGGCTGGATCCCGCCCGCGTCGCTCACCCGATCCCCGAAGCTCGCCAGGCCGTAGATGATGCCCCCGAACGCGAAGATCGACAGGATCACCGAGATCACGTCGACCGGCACCTTCGCGGTCGGGGTGATGTTGACCATGCGTCGCATACCGAGCACGAGCGAGACGATCCCGAGCGGGAGGATCGTGAGGAACAGCGCCGACCACGGGAGGAAGGTGACGATGACTCCACCGACCAACGGGCCGAGCACCGGGGCGACCGAGATCACGACGCCGATCAGGCCCATCATGACCCCGCGCCGGGATGCCGGCACCACCGTCATGATGGTGGTCATGAGCAGAGGCGTCATGACTCCGGTGCCCGCCGCCTGAAGAATGCGCGCGAGCAGCAACACGCCGAACTGGATGCTCTCCGGCAGCAGGGTCGCGATGGCACCGACCGCGGTGCCCGCGACGAAGAGCGAGATCGCTCCCAGGAAGACCTGTCGCGCCGTGAACCGCTTCATCAGGAACCCGGTCAGGGGGATCACGACCGCCATCGTGAGCATGTACGCCGTCACGAGGAATTGACCCGTGACGGGGTCGACCCCGAGGTCCTTCATGATCGTGGGGAGTGCGACGCCGACGATGGTCTCGTTGAGCATGACGACGAAGGCGCTCGCGAGCAGGAGCGCGAGGACGATGCGATTCGCGGGCGAGATCTTCTCGGGCGCGGAAGAGGCGTTCGGGGTGGCAGTCACGGTGCCATCATGGCAGTGCGACGCTCTCACCGTTCACCGGTGGGACGCGTCGAGCGTGTGCCCGGCTACAACAGGGCCAAGGATGTTGCACGCCAGCGCCCATCCGTGCCCTCGAGGCGCAGGGCGATCGCGCGCGTGCGGTGCGGCCCCGCGAGGACGACGACGGATTCGACCACGCCGTCCGCGGGCGACATGTGCCGGACGCTGAGGATGTCGAACACGGGGCGCGTGGCCCGCACGCCGCGCGCGTTGCGGGCGCGGGTGGCGAGATTGCTGCGCGTCAGCAGCCTCCGGTACGCGTCCTCCGCGAACCACCGAGCGAGTTGGTCGACCTCTCGCACCCCGGCGAAGACCTCCATCACGCCGCGCGCGAGGTTCGTGATCAGCGGCTGGGGATCGGGCAGCTCCGAGGACGAGGTGCGTTGCGGCGAGAAGAACTCGTCCGCGTCCGCCGAGCGTGCGCGGCGAGAGACCCCGGCTTGTGCCGCCATGTTGGGACCGGGCGCGGGCTCCGGCGCCGCGTCGTCTCGTGCTGTGCCGGCTGGTGTGCTCATGGAGATCCCCATCTCTCGGGCGGACCGGGCTGAAATTGCAGTAGACCACAGCGAAGCCGAGCCCAGCCCGGGTATCCGTCCCCTGTGGATAACTCGTGATCAATCTGAGACTTCTCACCTATCGTCCTGATGTGCGCTGGGAGCGGAGGTTCGAAGACCTCGAGGGGCAGCTCGCCGCCGAGTGGGAGAGCGAGCGCGCCGCACTGGAGAGCGAGGGGGAACGGCTCCGGCTCTCGCGCGTCCGCCTGCACGACCGCTTGGTCGCCCTAGCCGGTGCCGGGGTTCGGGAGCCGGTCGGCATCGCCCTCGCGGATCGTTCCGTCCGCCGCGGACCGATCGAGGCGCTCGGTGCGGACTGCGCCGCGCTTGGCCTCGATGCGCACGCCGGTGGCCTCGCGCTCCTGCGGACCGCCGCTCTCGCGACGATCACGATCTCCGAGGCCGGGCTCCTGCGCAGCGCACGCGCGGAGGCTCAGCTCGCGAACGCGGGACTCGCAGAACGGCTGACACTCGGGTTCGTGCTGCGCGACCTCGCGCGTCGGCGCGTACCGGTCCGGGTCCACGCTCTCTGGGGCGATGCCGAGTTCGGCACCATCGACCGGGTCGGCGTGGACCATCTCGATCTCGCCGTGCATGACGCCGGTTCCGCACGCCGACGAGAAGAGGTGCGGGCGTTCCGGCTCGTGCCCCTCGACGCGATCGCGTGGTTCATGCTCGAGCGTGGCGAGTCGCCGACGCTGTTGTGAGGAACCGACCCGCTGACCGCGGCCTATTCGGGTCGCGCCGCGTTTCCCGAGCCCCACACCTCGGGAAAGCTCGCCGCCTGTGACTGCTGCCACAGGTGCATCTGCCGGGCCTCTTCGACCTGATCGTCGATGTATCCGCGCAGACTCTGTTCTTCGATACGCCACTTCGCGGGGGACCCGAGCCGGGCGCCGCGGAGGCGGCCCTCGTGGACCAGGTCCATAACTTCGTCGACCGAGATGCTCAGGAGCTCAGCCACCTGCGACGGAGCCAGGTAGCGAGGGCTGGGGGAGCTCTCGGACATGACCCCATTATGGACCCCTCGACGCCGTGCCGGACCCGCCCTCCTGTGGATAACCCGCAGCGCATTCCCGGGGGATCGGCGACGATGGTGCGGGCGCCGGATCGGGCCCCCATCCGAGACCGTCACTCACCGTCACCACCCGCCACCATCCGGCCCCATCCGACACAGGGGGAACGTCATGACACCTCTCGACAGCCCGCCGCGGCGACCCCGCGCCTTCTGGAACGACATGCGCTTCTTCGTGGGTCTCGGCCTCATCGTGGCCTCGGTGGCGGGCGTGTGGCTGACGGTGACGGCCGCGCGTCAGACGGTTCCCGTTTTCGCCGCTGCGCGCACGATCGTGCCGGGGGACGAGGTGTCGGCCGCGGATCTGCGGGTGGTCGAGGCATCGCTCGGGTCGGCGGAGGGCGCGTACGCGACCCCGGATGCGTTGATGCCCGGAGTGATCGCGACACGCACGATCACCGAGGGAGAACTCGTCCCGATGAGCGCGCTCGCGGACGGCGACCGCAGCCGCATGACGACCGTCGTGGTGCAGACCACGACCGCGGTGCCGTCGGATGTCACGGTCGGCAGTGTCGTCGAACTCTGGGCATCGCCGGCCCTCGAACAGGGCGCGTTCGGCACCCCGGCCATCCTGGTGGCGGATGCGACGGTCGGCGCGGTGAAAGAGGCCGACGGTCTGCTCGGTGCGCGTGGGTCCGCTCTCGAGCTGGTCGTGCCGCGCTCCGATGTCGCGGCCGTGCTGCAGGCGGTCGCGGCAGCCGCTGCCCTGTCGGTCGTTCCGGCGGGTGGCGCATGATCCTCCGCGTCGTGCTCGCCGTTGCCGGGCCGCGCGGCGAGAGCCTCGCCGTCGACCTCGGGCGTGCGGGTGTTCCCGTCGACACGGTGATGGACCCCCTCGTCCTCGAAGACCCCAACCTCGCCAGCGCTCTCCCGGTACTGGAGGGGGCCGATGTGCTCGTGCTGACGGCGGACCGCCGGACCCTCGGCTCGCACCTGGTCTCGGTGTGCGATCGGCGGGGGATTCGGCTCGTGCTCCTCGCGGGCGACGCGGATGGCGAGCGGGTCGCCGCGGCGTTCGGTCTCGTCGCCTCCCTCGTCGCACCGCGCGCGGAAGAGATCGCGGCCGTGATCCGGGGCGAGATGCAGCCCGATTCGTCGCTCGCCGATGCGAGAGGTGGCCGGGTCGTCGTGGTGTGGGGGCCCGAAGGTGCCCCGGGTCGCTCGACGATTGCGAGCCTGCTCGCGTTCGAACTGGCTCGCGGGGGAGGGGGTGCCGCGCTGGTCGATGCCGACTCGCATGCTCCGTCGCTCGCGTTGACGCTCGGGCTCGCCGACGATGGCCCCGGGTTTCCCGCGGCGTGTCGCCAGGCGGGGCTCGGGACGCTCGATGCGCGCGAACTCACGCGCATCAGCACGCCGGTGCGCGTCGAGGGTGCCGTCGTCGATGTTCTGTGCGGGATCAATCGGCGCGCTCGCTGGCCCGAACTCGCCGATGACCGGGTCGCGGGCGCGCTGCAGGTCGCCCGCGACTGGGCGCCATATACCGTGGTGGATGTCGGTGCGCCGCTGGAGCAGGACGAGGAGATCATGCACGATCTCGAGGGTCCGCGCCGCAATGCCGCCACGATCGCCGCACTCCGCGCGGCCGACGTGATCGTGGCCGTGTGCACCGCCGATCCCGTCGGTATCGCCCGCTTCGTGCGCGGGTACGCCGAGGTTCGTGCCGTCGCGGGAGCGACGCCGGTGCTGGTCATCGCCAACCGTCTGCGGCCGGGGGGACTCGGACTCGATGCCCGAGGCCAGGTTCGTCGTACGCTCGACCGGTTCGCCGACATCCGCGATGTGACGTTCCTGCCGGCCGATCAACGCGTCGTGGACGCGGCTGTGCTCCAGGCCCAGCCGGTCGCCGCGGTGGCGCCGCGATCCGCACTCGTGGCCGCCGCGCGTCGCTTCGCGGGTGACACTCTGCTGCCCGCACTCGCACGAGCCGAGAGCGCACCCGGCGCGGTGCCCGGCTCTCGAAACGGCATGGTGGAGACGGCGCGCCCGCACCGACGGTCGTCCCTGTTCACACGGGGACGGCGGCACGGCGGTGGCGGGCGGGAGAACCGGCTCACGGCATAGGCTGGATCGGTGCCGACCCTCAGTGAACTCGTCTCCGCCCAAGGCCGTTCGAGCGCCGACGACATCGAGTGGTTGCATCGCCTCGCGGGTGACGGACAGCTCCTCGCGGACCTCGCCTTCGCCGACATCGTCTTCTGGGTGCCGACGAGCGATGACTCGTTCATCGCCGTGGCCCACACGCGTCCCTCGGGTGCGGCCACGCTCTTCTACCGCGACATCGTCGGCGATCAGGTGCGTCCGCAGTGGCGTACCCAGGTTCAGGATGCGGCGCAGGGCGCTCGCATCATCGACTCGGCCTCCCCCGATTGGTTCGAGGAGACACCGACCCGCGTCCGCGCGGTCCCGATCGTGCGCGGGCCGCTGCGCGATGGCAACGCTCCCGTCGTGCTCGGCGTCCTGACGAGACACACGAACCTGGGCGAGGCCCGCACCCCCAGCCGGCAGCAGATCACGTTCAACGACTGCGCGGATGACCTGTTCGGCATGATCGCGCGCGGCGACTTTCCCGATCTGTCTGCCCCGACCGGCCCGCGCCGCGGTGCGCCTCGCGCATCCGACGGGCTCATCCGTCTGGATGTCGACGGCACGACGACCTTCGCGAGCCCCAACGCTCTCTCGGCATGGGGGCGCCTCGGCTTCGACGACGAGCTCGAGGGTGAGTCGCTCAGCGAGGTCACGACCCGCATCCTTCCCGCGAAGGAGACGATCGACGAGTCGCTCCCGCTGGTCGTGACGGGGCGAGCGCCGTGGCGTGCCGACATCGAGGCGCGCGGGGTCACGGTGTCCCTCCGTGCGATCCCGCTCCGCGAGCACGGTGAGCGCGCGGGGGCGATCATCCTGTGCCGCGACGTCACCGAGCTGCGGCACCAGGAACAGGAACTCATCACGAAGGACGCGACGATCCGCGAGATCCATCACCGCGTCAAGAACAACCTGCAGACCGTCGCATCCCTCCTGCGCATCCAGTCCCGCCGTACGCACTCCGAAGAGGCACGCGAGGCGCTGACGCAGGCCATGCGGCGCGTATCGGCGATCGCCGTCGTGCACGACACCCTCTCGGAGGGTTTGACGCAGACGGTCGACTTCGACGAGGTCTTCGATCGCGTTCTCAAGCTGGTCGCCGAGGTCGCGGCCGGCGCCGGGACGCGCGCCCAGACGCGTTCGAGCGGAACGTTCGGCAAGCTACCCAGCGCGTACGCCACGCCCCTCGCCCTCGCCCTCACCGAACTCGTGACGAACGCCGTGGAACACGGTTTGGCGGGTCGCGAAGGAAAGGTCGAGATCGAGGCGAAGCGCTCGTCGTCGCGGCTCAAGGTCAGCGTCCGCGACACCGGCGTCGGTCTGGCCGAGGGTCAGGTCGGCCGCGGGCTGGGCACGCAGATCGTCCGCACGCTGATCCAGGGTGAGCTGGGCGGCACGATCGACTGGCACACGATCATGGGCAGCGGAACGGAAGTCACGATCGACATCCCGTTGCGGTGGATCGACAGGCCGAAGGCCTGACTCGGCTCGCGCCGAGCATCAGAGGCGAGCGGACCTCCCGGACTACGAGGCGCGGCGGGCGCGCGCAGCGCGACGCTTGAGGGCGCGCCGCTCGTCTTCCGACAGTCCGCCCCACACTCCGGAATCCTGACCGGACTCGAGGGCGTACTGCAGACAGATCTCCGTTACGGTGCAGCGGGCGCAAACGGCCTTCGCCTTTTCGATCTGGTCGACTGCGGGCCCGGTGTTGCCAACGGGGAAAAACAGTTCGGGATCGACCGTGAGGCATGCGGCCTTGTCGCGCCAGTCCATGCAGATGCTCCTTGTTGCGTGGTGGGTGTGAGCGAGTGCTCAGAGATCGGTTTCGGGTCCGGTACCCTGGTAGGTGCGAGCAGAATGCTCGCCCCACGGCGCTGTGGGAGCACATGGCTTTCACTATCGTCCCACACGGCCACGGTCCGATCAAGGGTCCACTGCGTGAATTCTGCGCAGGATGCTGAGCATCGGCCGAGCGAGCTGGTGAATCCGAACAAGACATCAGGCCCATCGAGCGGCGCGGGGAGAGAATTGCAACCGGAACCCGTCACGCCGCCGCCGATCGGTTCGCCTTCCACGACCTGGGCGGCCGCGATCCTCGTCGGGATCGAGGGGCTGGGCGTTGCCGCGCTCGCGGGGTGGATGACACTGTCGCTGATCGCGGGTGACACGGCCGAGTTCGGCACGGCGGTGGCCCTGCTGCTGATGACGGCGGTCGCGGCCGTCGGTGTCATCGCTTTCGCCATCGCGATATTCCGGGGCCACGGGTGGGGGCGCTCCGGTGCGATCGTCGTGCAGTTGCTCGTCCTCGCGGTGGCGCTCGGCGCCGCGACGGGTGCTTACGCGCATCCGCTCCTCGCGCTGGCGCTCGCCGTCCCGGCGATCATCACGCTCGTCGTCGTGATCGCCGCAGCCCGCGCCGCGGGTCGTCGCGCGGCGCCGCCCACCGAGCCGTAGCTGCGCGCGTACCCCGTGTTGGCGCCTGTTTTCGGCACTCGCGCCATCGATCGGCGTAGCGGACGCAGCGAACTGGCGCCATTGTGTTGCGCCGGACCCGTCGGCACGCCGGATCGACCGCCCGTCGGCTCCTGAGATCAGGCGTCGATGCCGACGAGCTTGCGGATGCGGGCGACGTGTCCGGTCGCCTTGACGTTGTAGAGCGCGTGCACCACGCGTCCGTCTTCGTCCAGGATGAACGTCGAGCGGATGACGCCCTCGATCGTCTTCCCGTAGTTCTGCTTCTCGCCCCAGGCCCCGTACGCGTCGTGGACGGCGTGGTCGACGTCGCTCAGCAGGTCGTAGGTGAGGCCGTCTCGCGCACGGAACTCGCGGAGCGTCGCGGGCTCGTCGCGCGAGACACCGAGCACGGCATACCCCGCGGCCTGGAGCGGGGCGAGGCTGTCGCGGAAGTCGCAGGCCTCGGTCGTGCACCCGGGCGTCATCGCGCGCGGGTAGAAGAACAGCACGACGCGCTTGCCGCGGAGCGAGGCGAGCGCAACGGGCGTACCGTCCTGGTCGGGGAGGGTGAAGTCGGGGGCGGGCGTACCGGGCTCGAGGTGTGCGGTGCTCATTCGTCCAGCGTAGGGTGCCGCTCGCGCCCCGCGACTCTTCCGAAGGTCAGCAGCAGGCGTTGCAGCGAGTCGAAGCGCGCGGCGCCGTTCGGCCCGAGGCGTCCCTCGGCCACGGCCTCGGCGATCGCGCAGTCCGGTGCATCCGGCAGATGCGTGCACCCGCGGGGGCAGTCCTTCGCGATCTCGTCGAGGTCGGTGAAGGAGCGCAGGATGTTGGCCGGGTCGACGTGGCCGAGGCCGAATGACCGGACGCCGGGGGTGTCGATGACCCATCCGCGTCCCTCGTCACCCACGTAGCGCAGCGAGACGGTGGATGACGAGGTGTGCCGGCCGCGCCCCGTGACCTCGTTGACATGACCTGTCGCGCGCCGCGCACTCGGCACGAGCGCGTTGATCAGCGTGGACTTCCCCACCCCCGAGTGCCCGACGAAGACGGTCGAGTGCCCGACGAGTTGCGCACCGATGCGCTCGATCGGCACCTCGCCCTGTGCGCTCGTGAAGACCTGCACGTCGAGGCCCTCGAAGTGGCTCAGGAACTCGGACGGATCGGCGAGGTCGGTCTTCGTCACGACGAGCATGGGCCGCACCCCGGCGTCGAAGGCCGCCACGAGGTAGCGGTCCACCAGGCGCGTGCGCGGCTCGGGGTCTGCCGCCGCGACGACGATGAGCATCTGGTCGGCGTTGGCGACGATGATGCGCTCGACCTGGTCCGTGTCGTCGGCTGAACGCCGCAGCAGGGTCGTGCGTTCCTCGATGCCGACGATGCGGCCCAGGGTCCCCTCGTCACCGGACGTGTCGCCGACGACGCGAGCTCGATCGCCCGTGACGATCGGCTGCTTCCGCAACTCGCGCGCGCGGACGGCCGACACCTCGTGTTCGTCGGGCCCGTCCTCGTGCATCAGAACCGAATACCGACCCCGATCGACCCCGATAACACGTCCGATCTCGGCATCCGCGTGGGCGGGGCGACGCTTGCTGCGCGGCCGGTTCGCCTTGGGGTTCGGACGCATCCGGATGTCGGACTCGTCGAGCTCGTCCGCATCGGCGTCATCGGCGTCGTCGTAATCCCACCAGTTCGGATCCGAGTCGCTCACGGTCGGGCCATCGTCTACTCGGGCAGGCCGACGGTCGCGTGCGAACCGGCGAGCATGGTGTTCCAGAGCTGCTCGAACTGCGGCAGCGTCTTCGCGGTCACGCCGAGATCGTCGACCTCGATGCCGGGAACGCTCAGGCCGAGCAGAGCGCCGGTCGTCGCCATCCGGTGGTCGTGATGCGACTTCCAGGGGCCGCCGTGCAGAGGGCGCGGCACGATGCGGATGCCATCGGGCAGCTCGCGCGCGTCGCCGCCGAGGTCGTTCAGCCCGTCGACCAGCGCGCGGATCCGATCGGTTTCGTGCAGACGGATGTGTCCGATGCCCGTGATCGTCGAGGGCCCGTCGGCGAGTGCCGCGAGGCCGACGATCGTCGGCGCGAGCTCGCCCGCAGCCGAGAGGTCGATGTCGAAGCCGCGGAGCGGGGCCGTGCGGGTGACGGTGAAGGCGCCACCGCGACGTGCGACGCGCGCCCCGGCGCGATGCAGCAGGTCGCCGAGGAGTGCGCCGGGCTGCGTGGAGTGCGTCGGCCAGCCCGTGATGGTGACCGATCCGCCCGCGACCATCGCGGCCGCCAGGAACGGGGCCGCGTTGGAGAGGTCCGGTTCGATCGTGACGTCCTTGGCGCGCACGGTGCCGGGAGCGACGATCCACTCGTTGGGCGCGGGGCGCTCGACGTGGATGCCGCGGTGCGCGAGCGCTTCCACGGTCATCTCGATGTGCGGCCCGCTCGGCAGACGCTCGCCGGTGTGGATGAGGTGCAGCCCGACATCGAAGCGCGGCGCCGCCAGCAGCAGTCCCGAAACGAACTGGCTGGAGCGTGACGCGTCCATGTGGACCTCGCCGCCGCGGACGTGGCCGTGGCCCCGCACGATGAAGGGCAGCGACCAGTGGCCGCCGTCGTCGATGTCGAGTCCGATGTCGCGCAGGGCCCGGATCAGCTCGCCCATCGGGCGGTGCAGGGCCGTCTCGTGTGCTGTGAGGCGTACGTCGCCGCGCGCGAACCCCGCGAGCGGCGCGACGAATCGCATCACGGTGCCGGCCTGGCCGCAGTCGATCTCACCGCCGTCCGTGAAGGGGGCCGGGGGAGTGACGACCCAGTCGTCGCCGAAGGGCCCGTCGCCAGGAACGGGCTCGACGCGCGCCCCCAGGGCGCGCAGAGCCGCCACCATCCGCTCGGAGTCCTGCGAATGCAGAGGAGACAGCACGCGGCCCGGTCCATCCGCCAACGCCGCTAGGACGAGTTCGCGGCTGGTCAGCGACTTCGAGCCCGGGATCGCGAGCGTCGCGTCGAGCGGCGACGCGGCCGTCGGTGCCCTCCACGGGCTGGGCTCGGCGGTGGTCTTGGCAGCCGCGGGAGATGTCTCATCGGCGCGAGGGGAATAGCCGTGCGGTGTCATCGGGTTCTACTCTATCGAGCCCCGAGAGGACACGATGATTCGGACGATGGAACGCACGCCTGCGTCGCTCGTTCTGGCGCGCCTAGACTGGGACCTGATGGACGAGCAGCCTGAACCCGAGGTAGACGTCGCGCCGGCGCAGGTCGCGCGCGCGCAATTCGAGGACCAGGCGCTTCCGTTCATGGACCAGTTGTACGGCGCGGCCATGCGGATGACGCGCAACCCCGCGGATGCGGCAGACCTGGTGCAGGAGACGTTCGTCAAGGCGTTCGCCTCGTGGGCCACGTTTCACCAGGGCACGAACCTCAAGGCCTGGCTGTACCGCATCCTGACGAACACCTACATCAATACGTATCGCAAGAAGCAGCGCGAGCCGTACCAGGGCACGATCGATGACCTGGAGGACTGGCAGCTCGGGGGAGCGGAGTCGACGACCGCGTCGACCAATCGCTCTGCCGAAGCCGAAGCGATCGACCACATGCCGGCATCCGTCGTGAAAGACGCGCTGCAGGCGATCCCGGAGGACTTCCGGTTGGCGGTCTACCTCGCTGATGTCGAGGGCTTCGCCTACCAGGAGATCGCCGACATCATGAAGACACCGATCGGCACGGTCATGAGCCGCCTTCACCGTGGAAGGCGTCTGCTTCGCGACATGCTGGCCGACTACGCACAAGAGCGGGGCATCGTCTCCGCGAGCCCGGGAGCGAAGAAATGACCGATTGCGGTTGTGAGCAGGCGAGGCGCGACCTCGAGGAGTACCTGCGTGACGAGGTGTGCAAGACCCAGCACGCCGACATCCGTGAACACCTCGAGAACTGTCCGGGATGCCGCGACGAGGCGCTCGTTGCGAAGACCCTGACGGATGTCCTGGCGCGGGCTTGCCGTGAGAGCGCACCCGAGGACCTGCGCGATCAGGTGCTGCGCAAGCTGCGCACGGTTCAGGCGTCGCACCACTAGCACCGGGGCCGCCGCATCCGTGCGGCCGCGGTCGTGTCGGGATGGGCGGGTAGCCTCGAAGGATGGCACGCACCGACGCCCGCACCCTTCCGCTCGATCCGACCTCGACCGCCGTCCTCGCCGACGGCCGTCTCGCGTACCGACTCGTCGACCCGGGCGACCCCGAGGCGCTCCGGGCGTATTCGACAGCCGAGGCGCGTGGGTTTCTCGGCGAGGAACCCACGGATGACGAGGCTCGGGAGTTCGGCGAGTCCATCGCCTACCGCCGCCGGATCGGCGTCTACGACGACTCGGGGCTCGATGCTCACGTGCCCGTCGCGACCGTCAACTCGTGGGTGGGAGAGCTCTCCGTCCCCGGAGACCGCGTGACGCCGTTCTGGGCGATCAGCGGTGTGACGGTCTCGCCGACCCGACGTCGGCGCGGCATCGCGCGGGCGATGCTCGAGGGTGAGCTGCGGACCGCGCGCGATGCGGGGATGGCCGTTGCGGGTCTGACCGTCTCGGAGGCGACGATCTATGGTCGCTTCGGCTTCGCGCCCGCGGCCTGGGCGACGACCTGGGAGATCGATACGCGCCGGGCCGGTTGGCGTGGCGGCGAGGTCCCCGGGTCGTTCGACTACGTCCGGCGGGAAGAGGCGGTCGCCCTGCTCGAAGATCTCCACGAGCGTGTTCGCGTGACGCGGCCGGGCGACGTCGACGGATGGACGGGACGCTGGCGCCAATTCGCGATGATCGCGGGGGGATCCAAGGAACCGGGTCGAACGCGTGTCGTGCGCTACGCCGACACCGATGGCGTCGTGCGCGGGGCCGTCGTCTATCGCCTGACCGAGGACAGGGCCGACATGGCACGGCACACCCTCGACGTCACCTACCTCGTGTCCGACGGCGACGAGGCCTACCGCGCGCTCTGGGGCTTTCTGCTACGGCACGATCTCGTATCGGACATCCGGGCGACGCTGCGGTCGGTCGACGAGCCGCTCCCGTGGCTGCTCGCCGATCGACGCGGTGCCACGGCATCCGTCCACGATCACGAATGGCTGCGCATCCTCGACGTTCCAGCCGCCCTCGAGGCACGCGGATACGCGGTCCCGGGCACCCACATCATCTCCGTCAGCGACGGGCTGGGCTTCGCCGAGGGAACCCGGATGCCTGATGTCGGCGCGGGTGGTGCCGCCCGGGTCGTTCCCACGGCCCCGGACCCCCGGGCGTCCGCCCCGGGTGCTTCCCGC
>CAYZEL010000044.1:0-15067 GCA_964477515.1 uncultured Microbacterium sp. | reverse complement strand
GGCAACCTGCGGTTCACGACCGACATCTCGGATGCTCGTGGCGCGGCGGTGCACTTCATCGGAGTCGGGACTCCCCAGCGCCCGGACGGCTACGCGGCCGACCTGACCTACGTCGACGCGGCGTTCGATGCGCTTGTCCCCCACCTTTCGCCCGGCGATGTCGTGGCAGGAAAGTCGACTGTCCCTGTCGGGACCGCGGCGCGGCTTGCCCCCACGGTGTCATCCACGGGCGCCACCCTCGTCTGGAACCCCGAGTTCTTGCGAGAGGGATGGGCTGTGCAGGACACGATCGACCCGGACAGACTGGTCGTCGGAGTCCCGGCGGACCCTTTCGGCGCGCGCGCGGCCGATGTCCTGCGAGAGGTATACCACCCGGCCGTTGCCCAGGGCACGCCGTTCATCGTCACCGGCTACGCCACGGCCGAGCTCGTCAAGGTCGCAGCCAACGCCTTCCTCGCCACGAAGATCTCGTTCATCAACGCGATGGCAGAGATCGCCGAGGTCACGGGCGCGGACGTAACCCAGCTCGCCGACGCGATCGGGCACGATGTGCGCATCGGGCGTCGCTTCCTGGGCGCCGGGATCGGGTTCGGGGGCGGGTGCCTACCCAAAGACATCCGTGCCTTCGCTGCGCGCGCGGAAGAGCTGGGACGTGGCGAGTCGGTCGCGTTCTTGCGGGAGGTCGACGCGATCAACCTGCGACGCCGTGACCGCGCTGTCGATCTCGTCATTGCCGCCCTCGGCGGCTCCGTCTTCAAGAAGAACGTCACGGTGCTGGGCGCAGCATTCAAGCCCCACAGCGACGATGTGCGCGACTCCCCCGCCCTGGATGTTGCCGTGCGCCTGCGGGGGCTCGGCGCGTGGGTTACGGTGACCGACCCGCAAGCCATCGCGAATGCCGAGCGGATACATCCGCAACTCGACTTCGTCGCCGACCGCGATGAAGCCCTGCGCGGCGCTGACGTCGTCGTGGTCGTGACCGAGTGGGACGAGTACAGACGCGACCTCGCGCCCGAGCACGCGGCTTCTCTCGTCTCGTCGCCGGTCATCGTAGACGGGCGCAACTGCCTCGACGCATCAGCATGGCGCGCGGCGGGATGGACGTACCACGGGATGGGACGACCCTGAGAATTTCGGGCGTCGTGACCGAGGAAGACCCCGACGGATCGGAGCAGTGTGACAGGCGGTTCGGACCAGTCCCCCCGGATACGGCCCGAACCGCCTGTCACACCCCCGCTCGGCGCAAGGCGTTCGACGAGAAACATTAGAGCGCCCTCATAAACGCGACCCGGGCTTTCGGGAGAAATCACCCCCGAACCACCTCGAATTCACCCGTGCGGGAGCGGGTGATCAGAGCCGACGAGCGAAAGCGGCAGCCTCGCGGCGGCTGTGGACGCCCAGCTTCCGATAGAGGTTGCGGGTGAGGGTCTTGACCGTGTTGAGACTGATGAAGAGTGATTCCGCGATCTGGGCGAACTGTCGACCCTCGGCGATGAGGACGAGCAGTTCGCGCTCGCGCCGCGTGAGCGCCGCCATGTTCGTCTCCTGTTCCACAGCGGGATGTGCCGTTTCGGCGGAGAGAGACGCGGTCGCGAGAGCTGGGATGGGCAGATCCGAGAGCTCGGCGAGCACCCGCAGGTCGGCAGCGCCGATGGTGCCGTAACTGCGGAGCAGGCCCTCGCGAGCTATGAGAGCGTGGGCGCGACCGAACGCGGAGCGGGCGGCATCCGCGTCTGCGAGCGCGGACTCCGAGGCCGCGAGAAGCAGGTGGGCCGCGGCTTCGTCACGCACGGGAGGGGATGCCGCGAGCGCCGTTCGGGCAAGTGCTCCGGCCGCCGCGAAGGAGCGAGATCTGTACAGGGCCTGGGCTCGCCGCACGACGTCCAGCGGTCCCGGCTCTTCAGGACTCGCGGTGAGGGAAAGGGGCTCGAACGGCTCGATCTCTCGCTCGATGGCATCGGCGGCACGCACGAGATAGCGGCGGTTTGCGCCCGCGTCATAGAGCTTCCGCGCGCGGCGCTCCGTCTCTCCGACGAGGTCGTGACGGATCATCAGGGACGCGATGGGGCCGCGGGCGATCATCGCGCGCACCCACAGCAGCGCCGCCCAGTACTCACCGATGGCGGTGTCGACGATCCGGGCCAACGAACGCTCGGCGAGCTCGTCGTCGAGCTGGTCGGCGGCGATCAACGCGGCGGTCAGGTGAAGGACCCCCTCGTGGCGCGGGCTGTCGCGGCCGGTTTCGCGTGCGCGCGCGAGCCACGCTCGCGCATCGGAGAGACGAGCACGCTCGGCGAGCAACCACGCCAACGAAGCGGCCGCGCGGCGCGCGACGTCGGTCTGCCCAGTGATCGTGCCGAGATGATGGCTTTGCTCGTATTCGGCAATCGCACCGTCCGCATCGGCGGCCTCACGGCAGCGGCCCCATTGCAGCATCAGATGCGGTAACGCCTCGCGGGCGCGGCCACGCTCAGACTCGTCGGCGCGCTCCAGCATGCGTCGCGCCTCGATGGAACGCATCCGCGCCGTGTCGAAATCGCCCTCCGCGCGGGCGCCGGCCGCGCGGCCCGTCAACGCGATCAGCGAATCCAGCAGTTCGCGCGGCTCACGGGCGCCGGCGTATGTGTCGCGCGCACCATCGTGGAATCGCCCTACACCTTGCCCCGCCGCCACCTGCTGCAGATAGTCCGCGGCGATCAACATACTGGGGCGTTCGACGAAGACCTCGCCCGGCAGACCCTTCAGCGCCTCGAGCATCACCCGGGGGACGCGCGTGGCGTACAGGTCCCAGTGGCGCTGGAAGACGTCGGCTGCGGCCCTCCAGCCATGGTCGCGAGCGGCATCCTCGATCGCGGAACGCAGGCGCTCGGGCTCGACGACCATCCGGTCGCGCGCAGATTCGACCATTTCTTCGTCGCTCACGGGAATGACCACCCTTCGACGCGTTCGACCCCGGCAGAGGGCGCGGCGATCGGTCGGCCCCCTCATGAGACGCGTATCCCGGCGTTTCATGACGCGAGTGGAGTGGGGAGAATTACGCGCTCGCCCTGGGGGCGAGGGGCACATCCGCTGTCGCCGCGTCAGCAACGATGGCCGTCGTGGCCGCCACCGCCCTGGCCGTCACGAGGATCGGTTTGTGGTCAGACCGGCCCTGCGGCAACGTCCGCACCTTCTCGATCTCGAATCCTACCGACGTCGCGAAATCGTAGTGCCCCCGGAAGAAGCGGTAGCGGGTGTACGTGCGGGCGTCGCTCAGGTTGAGCTCGTAGCCCTGATCACGGATCCGCTGGCCGAGGTTCTCTTTGAACACCGGGTAGTTGTAGTCGCCGACCATGAGCGTGGGCAGGCCCGGTCCGAGCGCATCGAGTTCGTCGAGCGCCGTGCGGATCTGGTGCCGACGCAGTGAGTTCAGGGCGGTGAGCGGTGCAGCGTGGAACGAGGCGACGATCATCTCGTGCCCCGCGTCGATGTCGTGCAGACGTACACCCAACAGGCGCTCCTCGGCGGGCTTGAGGACGCGGTCGTGCAGGGACTTCTTCAGACTCATCGCCCGCACGGCCTCAGCGCGGTAGGTGTTCTCACGGAAGTAGACCGCGAGTCCGAGGCGGTTGCGGCTCGTCGCATCCGCCAGCGTCAGCCCGTGAATCATGCTCGGGATGTCCGTGGAATCGCATTCCTGCAGGCAGAGCACATCGGGTTCGTAGCGCTCGGCGAGCGCCGCGAGCTCGGTAGCCGCACGGTGCTTACGCAGGTTGTAAGAGATGACCTTCATACCGCCACCCAGGATAGGCGCGGGACGTTACCGGCGGGTGACGTCCGGCTCGCCATTGCGGGGTTCTTTGACAACTCCCAGGTGGACGCCCGATCGCAGGCTCGGGAGCGTGGCGCCCTGATCATAGCGGTTTAGCTATTGACATTAGCTATTGATTAGTTCACGATAGCTTTCATGACTTCCTCCTCCCCCTCTGGCTCGGACGCTGCGACACGCTACCTGGCTCGCCCCGAAGGGCGCATCGCATACGACGTACGGGGCTCGGGACCACTGCTCCTCCTCGTTCCGGGCATGGGCGAGCTGCGCTCGTCCTACCGTCATCTCACGCCCCTCCTCGTCGAGGCGGGCTACCGAGTCGCAACGACCGATCTGCGCGGCCACGGCGACAGCGACACGTCGTTCTCGTCGTACGGCGACGTTGCGACCGCCGGCGACATTTCGGCGCTGATCGACGAACTCGGCGGCAGCGCCGTCGTCTTCGGCAATTCGCTCGCGGCGGGTGCCGCTGTGATCGTCGCCGCGAGCCGCCCCGACCGGGTAGCGGGTTTGGTGCTCGTCGGACCGTTCGTGCGCAACCCTCCGACGAACGCGGTCACGCGGATGATGTTCCGGGC
The DNA here is from genome assembly GCA_964477515.1 of uncultured Microbacterium sp. Taxonomy (GTDB): domain Bacteria; phylum Actinomycetota; class Actinomycetes; order Actinomycetales; family Microbacteriaceae; genus Microbacterium. The sequence goes on along the minus strand of CAYZEL010000044.1, from coordinate 10,681 downwards.
GATGATGGCGCCGCTCTGGATCGCCGGCGCCTGGAAGGGCTACATGCCCACCCTGTACGCCGGGCAGAAGCCCACCGACTTCGAGGAGTATCGCGCGGCGGTCATCGCCAGCCTGCGACGCCCGGCGTACGGCAAGGCGTTCTCCCTCACGACGAAGCAGACCGACCACGACCCCGCCGAGGCCGCGCTCGGTGCCGTGATCGCGCCCACGCTCGTCATCATGGGCCGACGGGACCCGGACTTCCGCGACCCCGCAGCCGAGGCGCGATGGATCGGCCGCGCCCTGAAAGCCGAGGTCGTGATGGTTGCCGAGGCGGGGCACTACCCGCATTCACAGCAGCCCGTCATCACCGCGGACGCCGTGCTGCGCTTTCTCGAGAGCGTGACGCACCGTGCCTAGGGCGGGCCTCACCCGCGACCGGGTCGTCGACGAGGCGGCGACCATGGCGGACGAAGTCGGACTCGGCCGGCTGACGCTCGCCGCATTGGCCGAGAGGCTGGGCGTACGCCAGCCTTCGCTCTACAAGCACATCGACTCGATGGCGGGATTGCAGCGGAGCATCTCGCTCAGATCCCAGCGCGAGCTCGGTGACGTACTCGCCCGAGCCGCGGTCGGGCGTTCGGGCGCCGACGCGATCCGCGCGATGTCACACGCCTACCGCGGCTGGGCACTGCTGCATCCCGCGCGCTACGAAGCGTCCCAGACGGCACCCGCTCCCGGGGACGTCGAAGGCGAGTCCACCGCGAGCGCGATCGTCCAGGTCATCGCCGACGTTCTCGCCGCCTACCGACTCGAGGGCGACGACGCGGTGGACGCGATCCGCGCGTTTCGCGCGACCCTGCACGGGTTCGTCGCGCTCGAGGCGCAGGGAGGATTCGCCCTGTCAGCGTCGATCGAGCGCAGCTTCGCACGCCTGGTGCACGGCTTCACGGTAGCGCTGACACGCTGGACCGAAGAATCCGAGGCTCTCTCGTCCCGCGGCGTCGACGGGACCTGATCACTCCTCGTCGCGACGGGCGCGGGTCACGTCGGCGCGCGAGGCGAGTTGGTCGTCGGCAGGATAGCCGACCTCCATCAGGGTGAGTCCCCGCGCCGCCAGCACGGGAAACGCACTCGTCCGCTCCCCCGCATCCCGCAGGCTCGCGACATCCTCGACGCCCAACCGCCCGCGCCCGACCGAGACGCACGCGCCGACGAGGGCACGCACCATGCTGTGACAGAACGCATCCGCGCGCACGTTCGCGATCAGGACACCGTCGTCATTCCGCCGCCAGTCGAACTCGAGCAGCGTACGGATCGTCGTGGCGCCCTCCCGGGGGCGGCAGTAGGCGGCGAAGTCGTGCAGTCCGATCAGCGACCGCGCCGCGGCATCCATCGCCGCCACGTCCAGACGCGCGTTGACGCTGGTCGTGCGGGTGCGCTCGAGGGGGTCATAACCGGTCGTCGAATCGGCGATGCGATACGCGTAACGGCGCCAGACGGCCGAGAACCGGGCGTCGAACCCCTCGGGGGCCTCACGGATGCCGCGGACCGTGACATCCGCGTACTTGCCCAGCACGCCGCGCACCCTCTGGGCGAGCAGATCGAGGGGCGTGCCGTGCTTCGGGCGTGAACGACCGAGGGCTTCGAGGAGCCGTGCGTCCAGATCGAGATGTGCGACCTGACCGGCGGCATGCACGCCCGCGTCGGTGCGCCCCGCGACGACGAGCCGCGGCACTCTGCCGCTCGTGTGGCCGTGCGCGTGTCCGGACCCGAGCACGAGCGCCAGCGCGTCTTCGAGGGTGCCCTGGACGGTACGCAGGCTCGTCTGGCGGGCCCAGCCACGAAAATGCGTGCCGTCGTAGGCGATGTCGAGGCGGATCCGCACCCGGACAGCCTATTGCCGCACGCGGCGAACCATTCGTTCTCGCGGTGTCGGTACCCCCGACGTAAACTTGGCGAGCGTCGACGCCACACGCACAGTGCCCCATGCGCACGCCCCGAATGCACGTGTGATGCGCAGACCACCGCACCCATGACTCGTACTGATCCCTTGCCCTCGGCTGCCGCTCCCGCCCCCCACGCCGTTCCTGTCGGCGGGCGCTACGCGGGCCTCGATGGACTGCGCGCGATCGCGGTCGCGCTGGTCGTGGCCTATCACCTGTTCCCCGCGTGGTGGCTGCCGCAGGGTTTCATCGGTGTGGACGTCTTCTTCGTCATCAGCGGATTCCTGATCACCTCGCTGTTGCTGCGCGAGGCCGAGTCGTCCGCGGCGGAGGGACGCGGCCGACGCATCTCGCTGGTCGACTTCTGGCGGCGCCGTGCCCGCCGGCTCCTGCCCGCGCTCGTCACACTCATCGTGGTGTGCGGCCTCTGGGCGTGGTCCGTCGGCGGCGACGTGCTGGTCGGCTTCGGCCGACAGGTGCTCGGCGCCCTCACGTTCACCTTCAACTGGATGTCGATTTCGGCGGGCAGCGGATACTTCGACTCCGGCACACCCGAGCTGTTCCGCAACCTGTGGTCGCTCGCGGTCGAGGAACAGTTCTACGTGCTCTGGCCGTTGCTCTTCCCTCTCCTCCTGCTGATCCCCTCGCGGGTCGTCCGTGCCGGTGTCGCCGCCGTCGCGGCTGCCGGCTCGGCGCTCTGGATGGCTCTCCTGGTATCGGGCGCGGTGGCGGGCAGTGCTGTACCGGGCAGTGATGTAGCGGGCGGTGCGGCAGCGGACGTCACGCGCGCCTACTTCGGAACCGACTCGCACGGCTTCGGCATCCTGCTCGGCGTCGCGCTGGCGTTCGTCACCGGCGGAGTGCTCCGCGAACCGACCGGCTGGATGGTTCGACCGAACGTTCGACGCGGCGTCGCCGCCGTCGGTGTGCTCGCCGTCGCCGGGATCGTCGCCGTCGCGGCGATGCCAGCCACTCCCGGCACCGCGACGTTCCCCGGCGCCCTGCTCGCCGCCTGCCTGCTCACCGTCGCCGCCATCACCGCGGGCGCGTGGCCGGGCTCGGGGTTGGGGCGGATGCTCGATGTCGCGCCGCTCCGCTGGGTCGGGGTGCGCTCGTACGGCATCTACCTCTGGCACTGGCCGGTCCTCGTCCTGCTGATGGCGGGCACGGCCATCGCGCCCGGAGCCGAGCCGCCGCTCGCCGTGGGCCTCTGGGCGCTCGCCATCACCCTCGTGGCCGCGATGGCGTCATACCGGTTCATCGAGACCCCGGTCCGGCGCCACGGTTTCCGTGCCTCCTTTGCGGGGCTGCGTGCGCGACTGTCCGGCGCACCCGCGGGCCGGTTCGTCGCTCTCGGAGCCGTGACCGCCTTCGTCATCGCGGCTGGTGCGACGACGAGCGCCATCGCGATCGCACCGCAGGCGACGTCCGGCGCCGCTGCGGTCCAGGCTGGCCAGCGGGCCCTGGACGAAGGGTCGGCATCCCCCTCGCCGACACCGACCACGATCGAGGTTTCGCCGCCGCTCGCCGTGCAGACCGGTGATGAGCCCGTGCCCGGGCCGCGCCCGACCGCCGTGCCCGGCGATCAGGTCAGCGCGATCGGCGACTCGGTCATGCTCGCGTCCGCGCCGGGGTTGATGGAACGCCTCCCGGGGATCCAGATCGATGCATCCGTGTCTCGTTCGATGAACGTCGGTGTCGGGATCGCCGAGGCCCAGGCGGCCTCGGGCCAGCTTCGGCCCTACGTCGTCGTCGCGCTGGGCACGAACGGTCCGATCAGTGCCGAAGCGCTCGCTCGCCTCGAACAGGCGGTCGGCCCGGACAGGCACCTCGTGCTCGTGAACGCATTCGCCCCGCGGGACTGGATCGCGGGGGTCAACGCAGAACTCGCGACCTTCGATGCCGCGCAACCCGACGTCGTCGTCGCGGACTGGGCGGGAACCGCCGCGGCCCACCAAGACCTGCTCGCGGGTGACCGGATCCACCCCGGGCCGACGGGTGGACGACTGTTCGCCGAGACCGTCGCGGCGGCCGTGCAGGGCGTCGAGAATGCACGTGCCCAGGCCGCGTTCGACAGGTCCGTGCGGGTGTCGGCCCTCGCGTCGCGCCTCGTGGATGGCGACGGGTAGCGCCACCTCCCCCGCCCTCCCCCCGGCGCCCTCGTGAACCGTCCCGCCCGCCCGGGCGCGATAGATTCGAGCGGTGGAGCCCTCTCGCCGACGACGCTCGATCGTCGTGACAATCGTGGTGCTGTTGGTGATCGTCGGCGGCGGTGTCGCGGCGTGGATCCTGCTGAGCGGAGGTGGGAATGTCGCCGCCCCGGCCGAGCACATCCGGGTCGCCGTGTACAGCGACACCGAGGCCGCCGCGCAGGCCGCGATCGCGCCGGAGGATTCGCCGGAGCGTGCCGCAGCTGCCTACCTGGCGGACCAGCCCACGGCCTTCTGGTTGGTGCCCGAACGCGACCCGATCGGCGAGGTCGGCCCGCGGGTCACGGCCCTCGCGCAACAGGCATCCGACCAGGGCGCGACGTCGACGATCGTCATCTACGGGCTGCCCGGTCGCGATTGCGGGAACTTCTCCGCGGGCGGACTCTCCGAGGATCAGTACGCGATCTGGACCGCCGAGATCGGCGCGGCAGTTCGTGCATCCGGCATCGACACGATCATCATGCTCGAGCCGGACTCGATCGCGCTCGCCCAGGAGTGCGGCAACCTGGCCGAGCGCGCACCGCAGCTGCAGGGCGCTGCCGCGAATCTCTCTGCCGACAACGCGAGGATCTACATCGACGGTGGCCACTCGACGTGGCACTCCCCCGAGGTCATGGCGGGGTTCATCCGCGAGATCGGCGTCATCGACCAGGTCCGCGGGTTCGCGACCAACGTGTCGAACTACAACACGGACCGGGACGAGGTTTCGTACGCGCACGCACTGTCGAAGCAGCTCGGAGGCGCACACGCCGTGATCGATTCGTCGCGCAACGGAGTCGGGTCGACGGGCGACTGGTGCAACCCGCCGAACCGCCGCGTGGGCGCGTCACCGGGCAGCGTGCACGACGACATCGTCGACACGAATCTGTGGATCAAAGTACCCGGCGAGAGCGATGGCACGTGCAACGGAGGACCCCCGGCCGGTGACTGGTGGCCGCAGGCCGCGGTGGAACTCACCCGCGACGTCGTCGTCGTGGATGACAGCACCGAGTGACCGGTCCGGGACCGCGGGATCGATCACGAGGAGTCACGTCCACAGGCGGTGAATGATGGGGCCGTACGTATGCAAGAATTCGACGGGGATCCATCGTCAGCAAGGGGAGCGCCCGCATGGCCGATGTCGATGAGCTGCGTACCGCCGTCATCGTCGAGGACGACCCGGACGTCCGACACCTGATCGCGAGCGTTTTCGAGTCAGCGGGCTTCTCCGTCGTCTCGGTGGGCAACGGACTGGACGGAGTGCGCGCTGCGCTCGCGTACAAACCCCTCATCACCACACTCGACGTGAGCATGCCCGGCATCGACGGATTCGAGGCTGCTCGCCGCATCCGCGCCGGTGGCAGCCCGACCTTCATCATCATGGTCAGCGCCATGGCCGAAGAGTCCGACGTCATTCAGGGACTCGGTGCGGGCGCCGACGACTACATCGTCAAGCCGTTCCGCCCGCGCGAATTCCGGGCGCGCATCGATGCGTTCCTCCGTCGGCCAGCGCGAACCGAGGCGCCCGCGGCCCCCGCGCCGCGTCAACAGGAGAGCGCGGGGCCGTCCTTCCCGCGTATCAACACCGCGAGCATCCCCGTCCAGGCCCCCGCTCCCGCCGTGGCGCCGCCAACTGCCGAGCCCCCGATCTTTCGTGCGCCGCCGCGTACGCGCCTGTACGAGCAGGCCCCGCCGCCGCGTCAGCCCGACCCGAGCGGGTGGGAGAGGGTCCAGGAGCCCGTCGCGGCCATGCGGGTGATATCGCACGGAGAATACGACGATACGGACCAGGCATACGGCGACGTCATCGTGGGTGAGATCGATGGGCCCGGCTCGGAGATCGAACGCCGCGACCCGCACATCGGCTGGATGCGCCATCGCGACCTCTATCTCGAGCCCGAGTCGCGCCGGGTCGAGGTCGGAAGCCAGCCGATCGACCTCACCGAAACCGAGTTCGAGCTGCTGCTGACGATCATGTCGTCCCGGCGCCGCATCCGCAGCAAAGCGGACCTGACGCTGGTTCTGCGCGGCGAGTCTTACGTCACCTCGTATTACGTCGGCGACGCCGACAAGAGGGCCGTGCAGGCGCACGTCGACAGCCTGCGCCGCAAGCTCGGCGAGATGGACTCGCCGATTCCGATGTACCTCGAAGCCGTGCGCGACGTGGGCTACCGGATGACACCCGAGGTCGACAACTAGCCGCGACGGGTCCGGCTGGGCGATACGGGTTCGGTGCGTCAGACCTTGAAGCCGTGCTGACGGCGCACGAGCCGCATGAACATGCTCAGCGTCTGCAGCACGGTGATCACACCCAGGACCGGCCAGCCGACCGCGAGGATCCCGGACTGCAGCGTGATGGGGATCAGCTGCCACGAGATCGCCACCGCGGCGACGACACCTATCGCGATGAACATCGGCGTCCAGTGGCCGATACCCGCTCCGCGCTCCGCTTTGGCCTGCATGGCCCAATTGTCGACCTTCTTGCGGGACAGGAAGCGTGTCCACGACCGCAGGAAGTGCCCGATCCTGATCCACATGTAGAGCTCTGCCGGGACGATCAGGGCGGCGAAGAGCACATCGTGCCGGTCTCGGTTCTTCATCGACAGAGCCATACGCAGGTTCAGCAGCATGGCCATTGCGATCGGGATGAGCCAGAACGCCGAGAAGATGAATGCGCTGATCGACAGCGACCCCGCGAGCAGGGTGATGAACCCCACGCGCACGAAGAGGTTCACGAGCATGCTGAACTGTTCGAGCCAGCGCACGCGCAGGTTCGGGTGGAGCGGCTGCCCCTTGGTGTCGCCGCGCTGCCCGGGCCACATCAGCTCGATGGCACCGTAGTTCCACTTGACCTGCTGGGCGTCGAGACCGCGCAGCGTCGTCATGCCGCCCACGTCGGCACGGGCGAACGGGCTGATCTTGGTGAGATATCCGGCGCTCTTGATCTGCAGCGAGAGGAGGGAGTCCTCGACCTCGCTGTCCTTCACCCATGGGGTCTGCTGGTGGTTCTCGCGCATGACATCGCGCAGCGCTCGCGTGGAGAAGATCGAGAACTGTCCGCCGAGGACGGCCATGTTGCGTCCCCGGAGCAGGTTGTGGAGGTTGAAGGCCGCGAACTGGGAGCGCTGGCCCGTGATCAGGAAGCGCGCGAGGCCGCGGAACGGTCTGTCATCGATGGAGTAGATCGCCGAGATGCCACCGATGCGCGTGTCGCTCGTGATCTCGGTCTCGAGGAACTCGACCGCACGGCGATCGGCGATCGTGTCGCCGTCCACACCGAGGAGGAAGTCGTAGCCCTCCACCAGCGCGAACCCGTAGTTCAGCGCGCCGACCTTCTTGTCGGGGTTCTTGCCGATGTCGTGCACGAATATCTCGGTGAACTGCTCACCGAGTTCGGTCGTGATCTCATGCGGACCGGCGAACTCGGACGCGATCGCGACCGTATTGTCGTTCGAGTTGTTGACGACGAGGTGGATCACATCCGGCACGCGCGACTGCTCGAGCAGACCCTGCAGCACACCCGCGATCGATTCCTCTTCGTTGTAGGCCGGGATCACGCATCCGATGGTCGCGCGCTGCGTGTTCAGGTCCTGCAAGGATGCGGCGAAATCCTGCGGAAAGGCGTTATCGGGCTCGACGATTTCGGGCTCGGGAGCTGGGCGCGCGGAGGAAGGGCGCGAGTAGGGCATGACCTTCTGTCCGGCGGGCGGGGGCATCGACATGGGGACCTCGTGTTTCGGCGCGGACGCCGGGGGAAGAAATACGGGTGACTGTTGTTCGATTGTGTCCGCGCAGGCTCAGGGGGTGCTCAGCGCGGGCTTGGCGGTACCGCAGGATCTGTCGAAGCGTGGCAGACGCGGCACCTCGGGAAAGGGTCTTACTGGCGAATGCTACTACTCCGTGGGTTGCGGGACGATCGCTACGGTCAGGGTGTCGGACGCGCTTTGTTTGGCGTACTCGGTGGACGTGGGTGTCGTCTGCACGAGGAAGTCGTAAGTGAACTGGAGGGTGACGAGCGTCGCTTCTGCCGGCACCGGGCCGACATTGAAGGTCTGCGAGTAGCTGTAGGGGTCGAGGACGAGATACCCGGGGGCGACGGTGGACTGGTCGCTCTGGGGTGCGAGCGGATCGAAAGTCGTGTCGAGCGTTCCCGGAACCGCAACCATCGTCGCGCGCTGGAGGTAGACCTTCTGTCCATCGTTCGGCGTGACACTCGTGATCAGACTCACGCTGACCGGCTTGAGCGCGCCCGAGGTCCAGTCGGCCATGTTGAGCGTGGACCAGTAGTTGATCGAGACCGCAACGGCACCGGCGGCGAGGGTGCGCGCGGTCGACCCGCTCGATAAATCGTTGGGGACCGGGGCGGGCACGATCGTGCCGGATGCCGAGGCGGATGCGGACGGCTGATCCCACGGCAAGCCCCCCGAGCAGCCGGTCAAGGCGAGAGCAGAGACCACTGCCGCCGCGGCCAGCACACGAAGCGCACGACGACGGACGTCGGACCTCGCCGAAACCGAGCGATATGACAGCGATATCGCTTTCCCCAAGCCAATATTGATCACAGAGATCCCTCCAGCGCTAAGTGTTGCACTGGTTGTCGGCGCAGGTGAAATCCGGGGCGCGACGCGCCGCACACAGCATGAAGCCCGCACCCCCGAAAGGGCACGGGCTTCATGACGGCGTACGAGAACTACTTCGCTTCGGCGTCCTCGGCAGCAGCCTCCGCGGCACCGGCCGGGGCCTCGGCGTCGGTGTCCGACACCTCGACGTCGGCGTCTTCGACGGCGACCGGAGTCTCGTCGGCGGGTGCCTCTTCGGCCGGGGCCGGCGTCGCGGCGGGGGCCGAGGCATCCGCCTTCTTCGACGACTTCACCTTCGGCGTGACCGGCTCGAGCACGAGCTCGATGACGGCCATGGGTGCGTTGTCACCTTTGCGGTTGCCGATCTTGACGATGCGCGTGTATCCACCCTCGCGCTCCGCGACGAGCGGGGCGATCTCGGTGAACAGCACGTGCACGACCTCGCGGTCGCCGATGATGCCCAGCACGCGGCGCCGCGCGTGCAGGTCACCGCGCTTAGCGAACGTGATCAGGCGCTCGGCGAGGGGACGCAGCCGCTTGGCCTTGGTCTCGGTCGTCTGAATCGACTTGTGCGTGAAGAGGGCCGCGGCGAGGTTCGCAAGCAGCAGGCGCTCGTGGGCAGGACCGCCGCCGAGGCGGGGACCCTTGGTGGGCTTAGGCATGACTATCTACTCCAGGATGAATCGGGTCGGGGTCCGCAGATCAGACGGTCTCGTCGTCGTAGCCGCCATAGAAGTGCGCACCGTCGAAGCCGGGCACGGAATCCTTGAGCGACAGGCCGAGCGAGATGAGCTTGTCGCGCACCTCATCGACCGACTTCTGACCGAAGTTGCGAATGTTCATCAGCTGGGTCTCGGAGAGAGCAACGAGCTCGCTGACCGTGTTGATGCCCTCGCGCTTGAGGCAGTTGTACGAACGGACGGACAGATCGAGGTCTTCGATCGGCATCGACAGCTCGTTCGAGAGAACGGTCTCGACCGGCGCGGGACCGATCTCGATACCCTCGGCCTCGACGTTCAGCTCGCGGGCGAGGCCGAAGAGCTCGGTCAGCGTGCGACCGGCCGAGGCGACCGCGTCGCGCGGGGCGATCGAAGACTTGGTCTCGACGTCCAGCACGAGCTTGTCGAAGTCGGTACGCTCACCGGCGCGGGTCGCGTCGACGCGGTAGCTGACCTTGAGCACGGGCGAGTAGATCGAGTCGATCGGGACCTGCCCGGCCTCGGCGTACTCGTTGCGGTTCTGCGTCGCCGAAACGTAGCCGCGACCGCGCTCGATCGTCAGCTCGAGCTCGAACTTGGCGGTGTCGTTGAGCGTGGCGATGACGAGTTCGGGGTTGTGGATCTCGACGCCCGCGGGAGCAGAGATGTCGGCGGCCGTGACCTGGCCTGCACCCGTCTTGCGCAGGTAAGCCGTGATGGGCTCATCGCGCTCGGACGAAACGACGAGCTGCTTGATGTTCAGGATGATCTCGGTGACATCTTCCTTGACACCGGGGATCGTGGTGAACTCGTGGAGGACACCATCGATGCGGATGCTCGTAACGGCTGCACCGGGGATCGACGAGAGCAGGCTGCGACGAAGCGCGTTGCCGATCGTGTATCCGAATCCGGGCTCGAGCGGCTCGATGATGAAGCGGCTGCGGAACTCCGCGATCTTTTCCTCGGTCAGAGTGGGACGCTGTGCGATGAGCACTGTGTGTTCCTTTCGGCTAAGTGCCCGCTATATGACACTTGCATGGGTGAGGTTGTTGAGTTTTTCTCGGGGGATGCCTCGTGCCCGAGCGTTCGGACCTGTGCAAGGAGTGCACGTCCCGGCATCCGCGAAGTCAGTGAGACGGCGCGACGACCGATAGCCGGAGCGCACGAGGCGCCCCGGCTACGGGATCAGACGCGGCGGCGCTTGGGCGGACGGCAGCCGTTGTGTGCCTGCGGCGTGACGTCCTGGATCGATCCGACCTCGAGGCCCGCGGCCGTCAGCGAACGGATC
>CAYZEL010000043.1:11329-15268 GCA_964477515.1 uncultured Microbacterium sp. | reverse complement strand
ATGCGTTCGAGGACGCCCTTGAGATAGGCAAGGGCTCGACGTCGTTGAGCTTGGCGGTGGTGATGAGCGATGAGACGATGGCCCAGCGCTCGGCACCGCCGTCGGATCCAGCAAAGAGGTGGTTCTTACGGCCGAGGGTAATTGGTCGGATGGCGCGCTCGACGGTATTGTGTCGAGTTCGATGCGGCCATCGTCGAGAAAGCGGCCGAGGGCGTCCCAGCGGGTGAGGGCATAGCGGATCGCGTCGGCCAGGCCGCCGCGGGGTGGGATCTGACGGAGCTGCTGCTCGAGCCAGACCTTCATCGCCGCGACCAGCTGCCGTGATTGGGATTGCCGCACACTCTGCCGCTCAGCAGCGGTCTGGCCCCGGATGGCGGTCTCGACCGTCTTGCCGGGGTCGGGCGAGTCCATCGCCAGCGCGATGTTGAGCGACCCGGGGTTGCACGAGATGTCCTTGCCGATCTGCGCGTACGAGAGGTCCTCGTTGTACGTCGTCGGCGTGTTCACCTGCAGGATCTCGCTGCAGAGGTTCGACATGTTGATGCGGCCCTTGATCGGGTTCGCCTTGTTCACCGTGTCCTCGAACATGATGTACGGGTAGCCCGACTCGAACTGGATCTCGGCGATGGTCTGGAAGAACTCGCGCGCGTTGATCTTGGTCTTCTTGATGCGCGGGTTGTCGACCATCTCGCGGTACTTCTCGGTGACCGAGATGTCGCCGAACGGGACGCCGTAGACCTTCTCGACGTCGTACGGCGAGAACAGGTACATGTCCTCGTCGTTGCGGGCGAGTTCGAAGGTGATGTCGGGCACGACGACGCCGAGCGACAGCGTCTTGATGCGGATCTTCTCGTCGGCGTTCTCGCGCTTGGTGTCGAGGAAGCGCAGGATGTCGGGGTGGTGCGCCTGCAGGTAGACCGCTCCCGCCCCCTGGCGTGCGCCGAGCTGGTTGGCGTAGCTGAAGCTGTCTTCGAGCAGCTTCATGACGGGGATGATGCCCGAGGACTGGTTCTCGATCTGCTTGATCGGGGCGCCCGCCTCGCGGATGTTCGAGAGCAGCAGGGCCACGCCGCCGCCGCGCTTGGAGAGCTGCAGCGACGAGTTGATGCCGCGCGAGATCGACTCCATGTTGTCTTCGATGCGCAGCAGGAAGCACGACACGAGCTCGCCGCGCTGCGCCTTGCCCGTGTTGAGGAACGTCGGGGTGGCGGGCTGGAAACGACCCGAGAGGATCTCTTCGACGAGCTGAGTCGCGAGCTTCTGGTCGCCATCCGCCAGGCCGAGCGCCGTCATCACGACACGGTCCTCGAACCGCTCGAGGTAACGCTTGCCGTCGAACGTCTTCAGCGTGTAGCTCGTGTAGTACTTGAACGCGCCGAGGAACGTCTCGAAGCGGAACTTCTTGCCGTAGGCGAAGTCGTTGAGCTCCTGGATGAACTCGAACGGATACTTCGCCAGCACCTCGGGCTCGTAGTACTCCTTCTCGACCAGGTAGTCGAGACGCTCCTTGAGCGAGTGGAAGAAGACGGTGTTCTGGTTGACGTGCTGCAGGAAGTACTCCCGCGCGGCGCGCTTGTCGGCGTCGAACTGGATCTTGCCGTCCGCTCCGTACAGGTTGAGCATCGCGTTCAGGGAGTGGTAGTCCATCCCGTCGAAAGCGGCGTTCTGCTTGAAGGGCGTCTGCTGGGGAGCCTGCGTTAGTGCTGTGTCCACCATCGTTCCAATCCGTCGCTCACGCGATCGATGTCTTCCGGAGTGCCGAATAGTTCGAGCCGATACAAGTGCGGCACGTTGCACTTGCGGCTGATGACGTCACCGGCGAGGCAGAATGCCGCACCGAAGTTGGTGTTGCCGGCGGAGATGACTCCCCGGATCAACTGGCGGTTGCGCTCCTCGTTGAGGAAGCGGATCACCTGTTTGGGGACGGCGCCTTTCTCTTCGCCCCGTCCCTGTCCCCCGCCATAGGTGGGGGTGACGAGCACGAACGGCTCGTCCACGACCGGTGTCTGATTCCCCTGCAGGGGGATCCTGATGGCCGGCAGCCCGAGCTTCTCGACGAATCGAGCCGTGTTGCCCGAGAGGCTCGAGAAGTAGACGAGCAGGGGCGCTTGTGTCGCCAGTGTGCTCACGTCGCACCTCCCGTGCGTCCGGCTCAGGCCAGGCGCGTTGCCAGCTCGTCGATCTTGTCGGGACGGAAGCCCGACCAGTGGTCGCCGTCGGTGATGACGACGGGCGCCTGGAGGTAACCCAGGGCCTTGACCTGCTCGAGCGCCGACGGGTCCTGCGACAGGTCCAGAACCTCGTATTCGAGGCCCTTCGAGTCGAGGGCGCGGTAGGTGGCGGTGCACTGAACGCAGGACGGCTTCGTGTAAACGGTGATTGCCATTTCGGCCTTCATCCCCTTATTCATCGGTCTAATCGGTTGCTTGAGCCGGCGTCCCCCCACCGGGAGTCCAATACTACATATGGGTACCGACACCGGGTGGCACCACAAGGGGTAGTAGTTACATTCGTGTAGTTCTCCACCGCCTCTCCCCTTAACAACACAGGTTGTCCACCGTTTCATCCACAGGCAGCGGGTCGATTCCGAACCTGAAAAAACGCTGAATAACGGCAGATTCGGATGCCTCGGCCCGGGCTATCCACAGGGTCGACAATATGAGGGGCCTCCGACATCCGGATTCCTGTGGACAACGTCGACACGGCGTGTCGCACACCGTGTCGGCGTGTCGCACACCGCGACTACCATTGACCTCTCGTGGGCGCATATCGGGAACTGCTGAAGACGCCCGGCGTCGGCCGGATCATCGCCGCGCAGCTGACGGCGCGGTTCCCGAACGGGATGATCTCGCTCGCCCTCCTTCTGCACATCGAACACCTGACGGGTTCGTACGGGGCCGCGGGCCTCGTCCTCGCCGCCACCTCGGTGGGTCAGGCGGTCGCCGGACCCGTCACGAGCCGCTGGATGGGCATCTGGGGCATGCGGCGCGTCCTCACGCTCACGACCCTCGTCTGCGCCGCGGCACTGCTGGTGCTGGGACTCTTCCCGATGGTGCTGCCGTTGACCATGGCGTTCGGCCTGATCGCGGGCCTGGCCACCCCGCCGGTGCAGTCCGCGGTGCGGACGGTCTACCCGAAGATGGTCAACTCCCGCCAGCTGACTCCGCTGTTCTCGCTGGATGCTTCGCTGCAGGAGCTGATCTGGGTCTTCGCGCCCGTCGTCATCACGTTCGTCGCCCTGCAGGCCGGCACGACCACCGCGATGCTGCTGATCGTCGTGATCCTGCTCGGGGGTTGCGCGTGGTTCATCATGTCGCCCGAGATCGGGCGCGTGCGCATCCCCCGCAGTCGCCGCAAGATCGGCAAGGTTCTGACCAAGCCGCCCGTGCTGCTGGCGACCGTGGTCGGGTTCCTCTTGATCGGCGCGTGCGCGGCGGTCGAGGCCGGTGTCGTCGCGACGTTCGGCCATGGCGGGTTCGAGGCCGGCATCGTGCTCGCCCTCTTCGCGATCGGCAGCCTGTCGGGCGGGCTCAGTTTCGGGCACATCCCGATCGGTTCGTGGGCGATGGCGCGTCGTCTCGCGGTCGTCACGGTGGGCCTCGCGCTGACCACGATCTCGCTCAACGTCTTCTGGATCGGCGGCACGCTCCTGCTCGCCGGAATCGGCATCGCCCCGGCCCTTGCGGTCGTCTTCGCGATCACGAGCGCGAGCGTGAAGTTCAGCGACACCGCCGAGGCCTACGGATGGATCGGCACCGGACAGCTCATCGGCGCCGCCGCGGGCTCCGCGATCGCCGGCTTCGTGATCGACGGCGCGGGGCCGACCGCCGCCTACTGGGCCGCGGCGATCTTCGCGCTGTTCGGTGTCATCGTCTCGGTCGTCTGGGTGCGCTCGTTCCCCGATCTGCGCGGCCGCGACGCGAGCCCCATGCCCGACAC
>CAYZEL010000043.1:0-11229 GCA_964477515.1 uncultured Microbacterium sp. | reverse complement strand
GGGTGCGCTCGTTCCCCGATCTGCGCGGCCGCGACGCGAGCCCCATGCCCGACACCGAGCCGGTGCACACCGTCACCTGACGCGCCGACTCAGGCGATGCGGCGCAGCACGTGCAGCAGAGCGAGGGCGTAGGCGTCCGCCGGCTCGGGGTGCGTGAACACCTCGGTCGCGCCCGCGATCTCGATCTCGACCTCGTGCGTATCGGTGCGACGGCGGAGCGCCCGGAACGTGCCCCGCAGCAACTCGCGCAGCTGATCCTCACGCGGCAGCCAGAGCGCGTCCTCGAGCGCGACCGAATCCAGCGCCCACTCCGTCGTGCCGTTGAAGGCCAGGATGGTGCCGGTCGGATAGTGCCGGGGCTCGATCGTCATCTCGCTCACCGTGAACACATCGGCCTCGAACTCGGGCTCATCGAGCTGGAATCGATCGCCCGACATCGGATGCCAGACGAGTCCCGTCTCACGCAGCGCGATCGCCAGCTCGGTCGAGATCATGCATCCATCTTGCCGTCGCCACCCGTCGCCACCTGACCGCGGGGCCGGGGCGATCCGCAGACGGAGAGCACCCCGCCAGATTCGTGCTGGATTCTGCCGAACTTCGCAACCCGCTCTCACAGCAGTCGCACATTCGTATGCTGGATGCCATGACCGCACCTCTCGCGCTGCCCGCCCTGACGTGGGGCGACCCCGACGCGCCCCGTCGCGCGCTCCTCATCCATGGCCTCGGGTCGAGCGGCGCCCTGATGTGGCGCCTGGGCGCGGCCCTCGGCGAGGCGGGCTGGGCGGCCACGGCCGTCGACCTGCGCGGGCACGGCTCCGCGCCGCGCGCGCTGGACTACACGATCGGCGCCTTCGCAGCGGATGTCTCGGCCACCACTCCCCCTCAGGGCGGACCGTGGGACCTCGTCATCGGGCACTCGCTCGGGGGCGCAGCGGCGGTCGTCGCAGCGGCCGCCCATCCGACGTGGGCGCGCAGGCTCGTGTTGATCGACCCGGGCATCGTCGTCCTGGGCGCCGATGCCGAGGCCGTGCGCGCCGGCCAGGAGCAGGCTTTCGTCGACAATCGCGAAGAACTGGTGCGTGCCGAGCATCCCGAGTGGCATCCGCAGGACATCGAGCTGAAGATCGACGCGGTCGCGCGCGCGAGTCGGTGGGCGGTCGACCAGGTCAGTGTCCAGAACCCCGACTGGGACGTCCGCGACGCCTGCGCGCGCGTCACGGTTCCGACGCACGTCATCGGCGCCGACCCCGAGGTCTACAGCCTGTTCACGGGCGACGTCGCGGCGGGCGTGCTCGCGGCGAATCCGCGCTTCACGATGTCGGTCGTCGCCGGGGCAGGCCACTCGCCGCACCGCGACAAACCGGACGAGACGGTTCGACAACTCCTCGGCCTGCTCGGCGACTGACCGAGCCGAGCCGCGACCCGACCTACCCGTCCGACCCGGGCCGACCCCGGCGGCGGGACAATGGAGGCGTGCCCGACTTCGACCCCACCGTCTACCTGCCCGACGATCTGATCGAGCGCATCCGCGCACGAGCGGCGACACACGATCGCGACAACACGTTCCCGGACGACGACCTGGCCGATCTGCGCGCTGCGGGTTACCTCGCGATCATGGTCCCGACTGACCGGGGCGGTGCGGGGCTCGGCCTCGCCGAGGCATCCGTTCTGCAGCAGCGTCTCGCGGGTGCCGCGCCCGCAACGGCCCTCGCGATCAACATGCATCTCGTCTGGACGGGCGTCGCGAAGGTCCTGCAGGACCGCGGTATCGACGACCTCGCCTTCGTGCAGGCCGGTGCCGTCGCGGGTGAGGTCTTCGCTTTCGGCATCAGCGAGGCCGGCAACGACCTCGTCCTCTTCGGCAGCGACACGGATGCTGCGCCGCTCGCCGATGGCGGGTACACCTTCACGGGCACGAAGATCTTCACCTCGCTCGCGCCCGTCTGGTCGCACCTGGGACTGCACGGGCTCGACACGACCTCGGCCGACGGCCCGAAGATGGTCTACGCCTTCGTCTCCCGCGACGAAGAGAGCGCCGGCCGCATCACGACGCGCGACGACTGGGACACCCTCGGCATGCGCGGGACGCAGAGCCGCACGACCGAACTGCGCGCGGCGGTCGCGCCCGCGGATCGCGTGGTCCGCCGCATCGACCCGGGCCCTCAAGCCGACCCGCTCGTGTTCGGCATCTTCAGCGTCTTCGAGATCCTGCTCGCCTCGGTGTACACGGGCCTCGCGCGCCGGGCACTCGACGTCGCCGTCGCGACGGCCCAGACCCGCACCTCGAAGAAGACCGGCACGACGTACGGCCAGGATCCGGACATCCGCTGGCGCATCGCCGACATGGCCCTCGCCTACGACGCGCTGCCGCCGCAGATCGCCGCACTGGCCGCCGACATCGATGGCCTCGCCGACCACGGCGCGCGGTGGTTCTCGCTGCTCGCCGGGCTGAAGCACCGCGCGGTGGTGGCCGCCAAAGCCGTCGTCGACGACGCGATCCTGGTCACCGGCGGCTCGTCGTACTTCGCAGGCTCCGAGCTCGCGCGCCTGTATCGCGACGTCCTCGCCGGTCAGTTCCACCCCTCCGATCCCGAGTCGGCGCACGCGACGGTCGCAACCGCCTGGCTCGGGCCGATCGCGCGCTGACCCCGCCGCGCGTGCCGGTTCGCCGTGGCAGGATCGGAAGCATGCGTGCCGAAGCCCTGCCCCCGGTCGATCTCGGCGACGGGCTGACCGTCACCGCCCTCGGTTACGGGGCCATGAGTCTGACGGATGTCTACGGCCCGGTCGATGACGACACCGCGCTGGCGACCCTCACCCACGCGGTGGATTCGGGCATCCGCTTCGTCGACACGGCGAACGTGTACGGCAACGGGCGCAGCGAACGGATCATCTCGCGGCTTCTGCGTACCCGGCGCGACGATGTCGTGCTCGCCACCAAGTTCGGCATCCACGGCGGCACGGCCGGAAGGCGCGGCGTGCGCGGCACGCCCGCCTACGTGCACGAGCAGATCGACCTGAGCCTGCAGCGCCTCGACACCGACCACGTCGACCTCTACTACCAGCACCGCGTCGACCCCGACGTTCCGATCGAAGAGACCGTCGGGGCCATGGCCGAGCTGGTCGCGGCGGGCAAGGTGCTCCACCTCGGGCTCTCGGAGGCGACGGCCGAGGAAATCCGGCGGGCGAGCGCCGTGCACCCGATCGCCGCGATCCAGACCGAGTGGAGCGTGGTCAGCCGCGACGTCGAGCGCGCCGTCATCCCCGCCGCGATCGAAACCGGCACCGGCTTCGTGCCCTACTCGCCCCTCAGTCGCGGATGGCTGGGCGACGACTTCGACGCGACGCGTATCGGACCGGGCGACATGCGCCCGAACTTCCCGCGATTCGCTCCGGAGAACCTGACGGCGAACGCAGCACTCCGCGACGAGTACCTGCTGATCGCGCGCGACGCGGGCCTCACCGGCGCCGAGCTCGCGTTCGCGTGGCTCTTCACCCGAGCCGGAGCCCTCGGCATCCCGATCTCGCCCATCCCGGGCTCACGATTCGCGGCGCACGTCGACGGCTGGCTCGGCGGCGTGGGCGTGACGCTCGACACCGAGACGATGACGCGTCTGGACGGCTTCGCCGACCGCGTGCGGGGTGCGCGCAGCTTCGACCGCAACTGGACGAGCCTGCGCGGCGAGCCCGCCTGAGGGTGCCCCGCCTGACTGGGCCCAGCGGATCAGCGCTTGTCGAAGTCGAACGCCCGCAGCAGCTCGGCCACGGCCTGGTCCCGCTCGGCACCGCCCTGCTCGAACATCGTCGTCACGTGCGTGCGCAGGTGGTTTTCGAGCAGCAGACGGTTGAGGGACTCGAGCGCCTTCTCGATCGCGCGGGACTGCCCGATGATGTCCATGCAGTATTCCTCGTTCTCGATCATCTTCGCGAGCCCGCGCAGCTGACCCTCGAGGATGCTCGTGCGGTGCAGGGCGCGCTTCTTGATGTCATCGATCACGGGCCCAGGTTACCGCCGTGTCGGTGCAGGACGGACGACGCAACCCCCGCCTGCGGATCGGCTCGCCGTGCGAGGATGACCGGATGGCACGCACCCCGTTGGCCCTGCTGAGTCCTGCAGACCAAGCTCGACGTCGCTCGCTGACGCGTATGAAGGCGGTCGCGCTCGGGGCGCTGCTCTTCATGGCCGTCGTTTTCGTCTTCGCCTTCGCGTTCCAGCAGAACGTGCCGTGGTTGGCATACGTCCGCGCGGCGGCCGAGGGCGGCATGGTCGGTGCGCTCGCGGACTGGTTCGCGGTGACGGCGCTGTTCCGGCATCCGCTCGGCATCCCCATCCCGCACACGGCGATCATCCCGCACCGCAAGGATGAGATCGGCCGCACCCTCGGCGAGTTCGTCGAGACGAACTTCCTGTCGGCCGAGGTCGTGCGCGACAAGCTCGAGAGCATCGGCGTCGCCTCACGCCTGGGCACCTGGCTCGCACAGGACGAACACGCCGAACGCGTCGCCACCGAGGGCTCGGCGATCGCCTCGGCCGTGCTGCGCGCTGTCAGCGACGACGATGTGCGCGACCTGATCGCCGACCTCGCGCGATCGCACGTGATCGAGCCCGAGTGGGGCCCGGCGGCGGGCGCTTGGCTCGGCCGCATCGTCGAAACCGGCGCGCACCACAACGCCGTCGACCTCGCGGCCGACTCGATAGCGACCTGGCTCGAGAGCAATCGCTCGGCCTTCGCCGGGCTCGTCTCGCGACGACTGCCCGGATGGGTGCCCTCGATCGCGCACCGACTCGTCGACGACACCGTCTACAAAGAGGCCGTGAACTTCGTCGCCGCCGTGCGAGCCGACCCCGAACACCCAGCGCGGGTAGCGATCGACGGCTACCTGTCGCGCCTCGCCGACAACCTGCAGCACGATCCCGACACGATCGCCCGCCTCGAGCATGCCAAGGCGACCGTCTTCGACAGCCCGCGCGTGCGCGACCTCGCGGCGCAGCTGTGGGACACGGCGAAGAACGGGCTGCTGGCTTCGCTCGCCGACCCCGCGAGCGGACTTCGTCTGCGTGCACGCGCAGCCCTGGCCGAGATCGGCGGGCGCCTCGCCTCCGAGCCCGCCCTGCAGCGCCGCGTCGATACCTGGGTGACGGATGCCGCGACGTTCGCGGTGGATCGCTACCGCCACGACATCGCGTCGGTCATCACCGACACGATCGAGCGGTGGGACCCCGAAGAGACCACGGAGAAGATCGAACTCATGGTCGGCCGCGATCTGCAGTACATCCGTCTCAACGGCACGATCGTCGGTGCTCTCGCGGGGCTGACGATCTTCACGATCGCGCACGCCATCTTCGGCGCGTGACCCGGTGCGACAGGTGACCCGGTGCGACAGAAGGCCTGGTCTGGTGCGTGGTGAGGTCAGTAGCCTGAAGCCGTGACCGAGCCATCCGCTCCGGCGATCCCCGATGTTGCGCTGTTCAGCTACGGGACCCTCCGCGTGCCCGCCGTTCAGCTGGAGACATTCGGCCGCCTCCTCACCGGTGAGCCCGATGTGCTGCCCGGATTCACCATCGACTACCTCGAGATCGAAGATGCCCGTGTCGTGGGGCTCAGCGGACGCGACGTGCATCCGATCATCCGCCGCACCGGCAACCGTCTCGACAAAGTCGTCGGCGTGCTGCTCTGGATCACCGAGGACGAGCTCGAAGCCGCGGACGAGTACGAGGTCGAGCAGTACAACCGGGTTTCGGTCACGCTCGGCAGCGGACGCGACGCCTGGGTCTACGTCGCGCGCTGACTCCTCGACGTCGCGTCGAGTGCGGGGGCCGAGGGGTGCGACTTCGGGGAGGGGGGCGCCTCGAGGTCGCACCCCTGCCCCCCACTCGTATTGCGGGGACCTACCGTCCGGCGTCAATCGGTTCGGGTCCGACGGGCGGCTCGGCAGGCAGTACATGGGAGTCGCGACGCTGGGCCACGACTCCGCAGATGGTGCTCTCCATAGGTATCGCACCGATGCGGCGCGCGTCCACCACCTCGGTGATATATCAGTGCACGTCAAGCTGCCCGCGGTACCCGAGCATGTCGAAGGGACCGGCCCGACCTCGTAAGGTGGCCGCATGAGGACGCTTGCTCTGGTGCGCCACGCGAAGTCGAGTTGGGACCACCCCGGCATCGACGACCACGACCGTCCGCTCAACGAACGCGGCGTGCGTGACGCGCCGCGGATGGCCGCGCGTCTGGCGGCCGAGCATCCCGGGCTGCGCGGCGGCGCCCTCCTCGCCAGCACGGCGCTCCGCGCGGCGACCACCGCGGACGCGTTCGCCGAGGCACTGAACGCGACCGTGTGGCTCGACGAACGTCTCTACGGCGCCTCGGCGCGTCGCATCGTCGAGGTCGCCTCGGCCCGGTCCGAGGCGGCCGTGATCGTCGTGGCGCACGACCCGGGACTTTCGGATCTCGCCCGGCACTGGTCGGGCTTCCCTGCGGACGGCGGGATCCCGCACATGCCGACGTGTGCCGTGGCGGTGTTCGACTTCGACATCGACGACTGGCGCGGGCTCGAGGCATCCGTCCCCGGTCACTGGACCTACGACATCCCGCGCGACTCCGACTAGTCGACCTTCGCGCGGGACGACCGGGCCTAGTCGACCTTCGTGACGACCCCACCGGTGATGCTCACGAGCTCGTCGAAGGACAGCGGGAAGACCGTGTGCGGCGTGCCACCCGCGGCCCACAGCCGTGGGTACTCGGCGAGGTGCTCGTCCACGATCGTGGTCAGCGGTGCGGGGTGCCCGGTCGGTGCGACGCCGCCGATCGCTTGGCCGGTCGCCGCGCGCACCTGATCGGGCGTCGCCCGCACGATCGACCCCCGACCGATGCGTGCGGCCAAGGCGGAGGTGTCGACGCGGTGCGAGCCGCTCGTCATCACGAGCAACGGCTCACCGTCGCTCCAGAACACCAGGCTGTTGGCGATCGCGCCCACCTCGACGCCGAGGGCGGCCGCGGCGAGAGCCGCGGTGGAGGCGGCGTCGGGCAGCACCACGATCTGACCCGGGATGCCTGCCTCGATGAGGCGGTCGGCGACGATTCTGCTGCGGGGCGAGAGCTCTGCGGTCACGGACCCACCCTAGACGCGCCTCGGCGGGCGAGCGCACCGCGATGGTGCGCGATTGCGAACATCTCGAAGGAACAATTCGCGGTCTTCGCCCCGATTGCGCAGAATTCCGGCGTCACATCCGCGCGACACCTCCGGGATGTCCGCTTCGGCCCACGCGCAGCATCCCCGCGATGGCCTCAACGACGACCTCCGGCCGGTAGAGGATGTCCTCCGCGGCGGGACGGATCCGGACGTATCCGAGCGCGGCGAGCGCGAGATCCCGACGCCTGTCGTCGACTTGTGTCTGCCAATCCGAGTGGTACGCGCGGCTATCGCACTCGATGACGAGCCATCCGTCGACGACCATGTCCACCCGCCCGACACCTCGGATCCGCACCTGCAGATCGACACTCCCCCCGAGCGCTCGCACCATCAGGCGCACCAGCGTCTCGGTTCCGGCTTCCGCACGGCCGTCGATGTGCGGCCGGATCACACGGCGCCGGGCGGGGATCGCGGCGAACAACTCGTCGAGTTCGTCCTGCCGCACGATTCCGCGGTTCAGAGCCGAGTCGACCGAGGCGATGGCCGCGTGCGGCGACTGGCAGATCACGGCTTGGCGGAGCGCGTCGAGCGGCTCGACGACGAGCGCGCGGGGATGCACGGCGCGCATCAGACGCCCCCAGTGCCGCACCGTGCCGTCGCCCGGCCTGCGGATCGTCCCGTTCGTCCGCACGTGCGCGTGCAGCCCGTGTCGCGCCTGAACGAACACATCCCAGAGTTCCAGCGCCGACACACATCCGACAAGTCCTCCCGCGCGCGCCGCTGTCTTCATCGCCTCGGGGTCACTCGCCGCGACGTAGACATCGTTCCGCGCGCGCACCAGCGACCCACCCCTCAGCTCGTGGGCAATCCGACGACGGCTGTAGCCTGCCGCCCTCAGGTCGGCATAGGAGTGAAAGCGATGGGCGACGGGAACTCGGTTCATGGCGACAGGCTGACGGCCTCGCGGACATCGACGGACGTCGGCCCAGGTCATCGGGGGACGGCGCTTCTCCACCGGCGATTGTGGAGGGACGACCGCGAGGTGCATCGAGGGCACATGTAGCGGGGGCTCCGGGACCGCGAACATCCGAGAGGTACCGTGGTGCGCACGGCGTCTCCTGAGCAACAGAAGCCGCGACCACACCCCTCGTTCCTCCCGGATGTTCGCCCCGGCGCCGCGCGTCGGGCCGAGGCCCCGGGAATGTCCATGCGCCAGCATGCGTTTGACCACACATGCACCGCAAACGGATCGGCTTCCTGAGCTTCGGCCACTGGCACCCCCACCACTCGAGCCAGACGAACACAGGGGCCGACGCTCTGCTCCAGTCGATCGAACTCGCCGTGGCCGCAGAGGAGCTCGGGATCGACGGCGCCTACTTCCGTGTGCATCACTTCGCGCGGCAGCTTGCGAGCCCGTTTCCCCTGCTCGCCGCCGCGGGCGCCCGCACCAGCCGGATCGAACTGGGCACCGGTGTCATCGACATGCGGTACGAGAACCCCCTCTACATGGCCGAAGAGGCCGCGGTGGCCGACCTGATCAGCGGCGGACGACTGCAGCTGGGCATCAGCCGTGGTTCACCCGAGCCAGCGCTGAACGGATCTCACGCCTTCGGGTACGTCCCGGCCGAGGGCGACACGGACGCCGACCTCGCCATGCGCAAGACGGAGTTGTTCCGCACCGCGATCAGCGGCGAGCGCATCGTCCGGGCGGATCCGCGCATGAGCGGCGATGGGGCCCTCGCGATTCAGCCGCTCTCTCCCGGGCTGCCCGACCGGATCTGGTGGGGTTCCGGAACCCGCGAGACGGCCGTGCGGACCGCGGAACTCGGCATGAACCTGATGTCGTCGACCCTCCTCGTCGAAGACACGGGTGTGCCCTTCGACGAGCTGCAGCTCGAGCAGATCGAGATGTTCCGCGAAGCCTGGGCGAAATCCGGCTGGGACCGCGAACCTCGCGTCAGCGTGAGCCGCAGCGTCATTCCGATCACGAGCGACCTCGACCGCCGGCTCTTCAGCGCGCGCGAGGACAGCCAGGATCAGGTCGGCATCCTCGAGGGCGTCCGCGCACGGTTCGGCAAGAGCTACACCGGCGAGCCGGACGAGATCGCGGCCGAGTTGGCTCAGGATGCCGCGGTCCAAGCGGCCGACACCGTGCTTCTCACCGTCCCTAACCAGCTCGGTGTCGACTACAACGCCCGCATGCTCGAGACGATCGCTCGGCACGTCGCACCCGCCTGGGGATGGACGCCGAACGCGGTCGACTCGACGGCACCCGTCCTGACCTGACCCGCACCTCTCGGTAGGGTCGTCCGCATGACAGGCGAACGCGACCCCCTTGGCGAGGACTGGGTCTACGTCTCGACATCGGCGTTGCCCGACCCGGCTACCTACGCGGATCTCGGGATCGTGGCGGTCGACGGTGAGACGTTCGCGGTGCGGGAGCGCGACACCGATGGCTCGGTGCACTACGCCTGGATCTCGGGACCCAACGCAGACTATGGCTTCAGTACGTCCGGTAACTCCGGACAGATGAGTCAGGAACGACACGAGGCCGCCATTCGTGACTTCCTCCACGGGATCGACCCCGAGACCGGATACCTCTCGTACCCGTAGGTCCCTCGGTCGCGCCGCGGCGCTCGCCTCAGGGCACCCGGTAGCCGGCCGCCCGGACGAGCTCGTACCACTCGGCGCGCGTGAGCGGGATGTCCGATCCCAGCGCCGCCCCAGCCACCCGGTCGGGAGACGTCGTGCCCAAGACCACCTGCATGTCGGCCGGGTGGCGCGTGATCCAGGCCGTCGCGATCGCGATGGCCGGCACGTCGTACGCGGCCGCCAGCCGGTCGATCACGGCGTTGAGTTCTGGATAGTCGGGCGATCCGAGGAAGACACCGTTGAAGAATCCGGCCTGGAACGGCGACCATGCCTGCACCGTGATGCCGTGCAGCCGACAGTAGTCCACGATTCCGCCGCCGTCGCGCACGAGCGACTGGTCGAGGTCCTGCATGTTGCCGGCGAGCCCCTGCACCACGATCGGCGCGTGCGTGATCGACAGCTGCAGCTGGTTCGCGACGAGCGGCTGCGTAACGGCGGACCTCAGCAGATCGATCTGACGGGGCGTGTGATTCGAGACACCGAATGCGCGGACCTTGCCGGAAGCCTCGAGCTCGTCGAACGCGCGGGCGACCTCTTCCGGTTCGACCAACGCATCGGGCCGATGCAGCAGCAGGATGTCGATCCGATCGGTGTCGAGCGCGCGCAGCGACCCCTCGACCGAGGAGATGATGTGCTCGTACGAGTAGTCGAAGTACGGGCCATCGCGCACGATGCCGCACTTGGTCTGCAGGGTGATCTCGTCGCGCTGGGCAGGGGTGAGCTGCATCGCCTCGGCGAAGCGCCGCTCGCACCCGTGCAGGTCGGAACCGTACACATCGGCGTGGTCGAAGAAATCGATGCCGGCGTCGCGCGCCGTGGCGATCAGTTCGCGCACCTCGTCGTCGGTCTTGTCCTGGATGCGCATCAGTCCGAGGACGACGTTCGGCGCGGGGTTGCCCCCGAGGGAGATGGTCTTCATGATCGGCTCCTGAGTGAAGGGGTCAGACGGCCGAGAGCGAGGCGAGCTCGTCGTCGGTCAGCTCGATGTCGGCGGCGAGGACCGAGTCCTGGATGCTCGTGGGCCGCGATGCACCGGGGATCGGGATCACGATAGGCGCCAGAGCGAGCTCCCACGCGAGCGCGATCTGCTGCGGGCTCACACCCCGAGCATCCGCCACGGTCTGGAACGCGTCGTGCCGCGCGCCGACGTCGGCCGCCCGCGTGATGCCGCCGAGCGGCGACCACGGCAGGAAGGCGATCCCGAGACGCGCGCAGTGCTCGAGCTCGCCGAGGCTGGAGCGGAAGGCCGGCGAGAACTGGTTCTGCACCGACACGAGCCGACCGTCGAGGATGCGGTTCGCCTCGTCGATCTGCGCGATGTTCGCGTTCGAGATTCCCGCCATCTCGATGACGCCCTCGTCGATCAGTTCACGCAGCGCCCCGATCGACTCGGCATAGGGCACGCCAGGGTCGGGCCGGTGGAACTGATACAGGCCGATCGCCTCG
>CAYZEL010000042.1:0-15268 GCA_964477515.1 uncultured Microbacterium sp. | reverse complement strand
TGGTGCTGGTCTCTCAGCGGGCGATCCTGCTGCTCACGACGGGCGACCCGGTCGGGCTCACGATGGGCCTCGCTCTGTTCATCCTTCCGGCGATCGCGGCATGGGCGATCGGCCGCGAACTCTGGTTCGGCATTCGCGCCGAGAACGTCGGCCGACGTCTCGAGAGCGAGGGTGCACTGCCGGAAGAGCAGCTGTCCGTGCGTCCCAGCGGACGCGTCGACCGCGACGAGGCCGAGGCGCTCTTCCCCCGGTACCGAGAGGCGGTCGAGTCGGCACCGGATGATTGGCGCACCTGGTATCGACTCGGTTTGGCTTACGACGGCGCAGGGGACCGGCGGCGCGCCCGGTCGGCCGTGCGGCAGGCGATCAAGCTCGAAGCGGCCGAGCGCCGCGGCACGACCTGACGCAGCACCACCCGACGCCGTGCCGACGGCTCAGCGCGCGGCGGGGATGACGGCCGCGACGGCATCCTCGACGGTCGTGTGCGTGAAGGCGAAACCGGATGCCTCGAGCGCGGCCGGAATCACGTGCGCATCGACGAGCAGCACGGCGTCGGCCATGTCGCGCCCCAGCGCCGCGCGCAGGGCCCAGGCGGGCGCACGCAGAAGGTACGGCCGGTTCATGCGGCGCGCGAGGGCGAAACCGAGGTCGTTCGCGGTCGCGCGTGTCGGCCCCGACAGGTTGACGGGTCCCTCGAGCTCCGCGTCGATGACGTGGCGGATGGCGCGCACCTCGTCGACGAGTGAGATCCAGGGCCAGACCTGGGTGCCGCGACCCATCGGGCCGCTGAGACCGAACCGGGTCAGCAGGATGAGGGGCTTCAGCACGCTCTCGGGATGGACGACGGGCGCGGTCCGGAGCAGCGCGACGCGGGCAGACCCCGCGCCCGTGGCGGCGGCCTCCCACTCGACGCACAGGCCGCTCAGGAAACCCGCGCCCGGCCCGGCGTCTTCGCGGAACTCGCGGCCCCGGTCTGAGCCGTAGTATCCGACGGCGCTCGCCGATACGAAGGCCGGGGCGGCGGCGCCGAGTGCGCGGAGGGCACCTGCGAGCACCCCCGTCGCCTCGAGTCGAGAAGAGACCAGAGTGCGCTTGTACGAAGGCGTCCACGGGATGTGCCCGATGCTCGCCCCGTTGAGGTTGACGACAGCGGTCGCGCCCTCGAGCACACCGGGGTCGAGCGGCGACCCGTCCAGCCAACCGACTTCGGTCGGGGTCGTCGGCTCACGCCGAACGAGCGTCGTCACCTCGTGACCATCGGCGAGAAGGCTGTCGGTGAGGGCGCGGCCGATCAGGCCGGACGCGCCCGCGATGACGACGCGCTGAGACATCCGGTCCGCCCGCCTCAGGCGAGCGTCGCCTCGAGGGTGATCTCGATGCCCGCGAGCGCCTGCGAGACGGGGCAGCCCGTCTTTGCGTCCTGCGCGATGCGGGCGAAGTCCTCGGCACTGAGCCCCGGGACGACCGCGTTGACGTTCAGGTGGCTGCCCGTGATGCCGGTGCCCGGCACGAAGGTGACGGATGCCGTGGTGTCCACGCTCTCGGGCGGCGTGCCGTTCTCGCTCAGCGCGTGCGAGAGCGCCATGCTGAAGCACGAGGAGTGCGCCGCGGCGATGAGCTCTTCGGGTGTGGTGACCGACGACGATCCCTGCGAGCGGGCCTTCCAGTTGACATCGAACGTGCCGACGCCGGACGTGTCGAGGGCGACCGTTCCGGACCCGTCCATCAGGCTGCCCTTCCAGGCGGTGCTGGCTTCGCTCGTAACGCTCATGGGGAATCCTCCGGGGTGGTGTGCGCGGCTTCATCGTCGCGCGTGAAGGGCGACGATGCTCTCCCGTCAGCCTAATCCGGGGGAGCCGTTCATGGGCCCCCCGTGCGCGAAGTCGAACCCGAAAGATCGGTGTCCGGGGCGGGGCGTCAGACTGCGGGGCGCGCGCGCCCGATGATCCCCGCACGCTGCAGCACGAGGTACAGCTGGCAGCCGAGGCAGAGGCCGAACACGGCGTTGAGGAACGCGGCGATGAAGGCCGCGGCAGTCGCGATCGGCAGGGCCCACGGGACTCCCGCGAGGTGCAGGATCAGCCCGATCGTCACGACGAAGAGCCCGACACCCTGCGCGAATCGCGGCGGGCGCGGGTCTTCGAGCTCGGTGGGGGGCTTCAGGCGCGGACGGACGACTCGGCGAAACAGCACGCCCCACGGCGCGGTGCGCGGCGCGAGCACGCCCCACAGGAACAGCAGCGCGATCACGAGCAGCAGCAGGAATGCGGGGTCCAGGGCGCGCTGGGCGGGCGACGCGATGCTGACGGCCCATCCGGCACCCGGAACGAAGGTCGCGTCCGCGAGGGGTTGATAGGCGAACCATCCGAAGGTCTGCGCGCTTGCCGTCGACAGCCCGGTGAGTCCGAGCACGACGGCGACGGCCAGCAGGAAGGCGGTGATGGATGCGGCGAAACGCGGGCCGCGGGGGTCGATGCCCGCGGGGGTGCCGGGTCGATCAGACACGTTCCGGCTCCGCTTCGGGTTCGGTTGCCGCCCCGGTGAGCCGTGTCAGCTCCATCTCGACGACATCGCGCCGGGGAACGCCGCCGAAGCGGGTCTGCACGACACCGTCGCGATCCAGGATGAGCGTGGTCGGGGTCTGCAGAACGTGGAAGTGCTTGGCGATGTCCGGGCGGTGCGTGAGGTCCACGTCGAGGTGCCGCACGCCGGGCCGGGAATCGGCGACCGATGACAGTGTGCGGTGGACACCCGGGCAACGCGAGCACATCTCGGTGCTGAACTGCAGCAGCGTGGCGACGTCTCCGAGGCCATCGGCGCCCAATCGGGCGGGTTCGACGACCTCGTGCGCGACGTGGCGGTGAGCCCGACCCTGGTTCCAGCGGACGGCGAGACCCGCGACGACGGTGACCGTCAGGAGGACGGCCAATCCGATCAGGGCTTCAACGAGAGTCACAGCTACCCAGGATAGGCGTGTCCCAGGGGGTGGGCATCGTTCGCCCGACTTTTGACGGCCTCGACGTAACAAACGGACGCATGCTCACGGGTAGTCTGGGCGCGTGACCGATGCCGCTGCCTTCACCGAGTCCACCGTTCCCGCCGTCGAGTTCCGCTCCGACATGACCGTGGAGCTCGTGCGTTCGAGCGCCTCCGACAGCGATGTGCTGTTCGCCGCGCGCGTATCGACCATGGGCGAGCAGACACTGGACGAGGCCGCCTCGGGCGCCGAAGCATCCGGTCGCGATCGCGGACTGATCAACTACCTCATGCGCGACCGTCACGGTTCGCCGTTCGAGCACAACTCGATGACGTTCTACGTCCAGGCGCCGATCTTCGTGTTCCGCGAGTTCATGCGTCACCGCATCGCGTCGTACAACGAAGAGTCGGGTCGCTACCGGGAGCTCCGCCCGGTGTTCTACGTCCCCGCCCCGGACCGCCGCCTGATCCAGGTCGGCAAGCCGGGCGCCTACGAGTTCCTCGAGGGAACCCCCGAGCAGACCGCGCTCACCGATGCCGTCACGCGTGAGGCATCCGTCCACGCGTTCGAGGCGTACCAGCGGATGCTCGACGCCGGCGTCGCCCGTGAGGTCGCCCGCATCGTCCTGCCGCTCAACACCTACTCGTCGATGTACGTGACGATGAACGCGCGCGCTCTGATGAACTTCCTCTCGCTGCGCACCAAGCGCGAGGGCACGCACTTCCCGTCGTTCCCGCAGCGCGAGATCGAGATGGTCGCCGAGCAGATGGAGCGCATCTGGGCGGAGCTCATGCCGTTCACGCACGCATCGTTCAACGGCAACGGCCGCGTCGCTCCCTGAGAGACGGGCGCGGCACATGGCCAGGACGGCGCTGATCACGGGTGCCAGCTCGGGGCTCGGCGCCGAGTATGCGCGGCAACTGGCCGCGCGCGGCGCGAACCTGGTGTTGGTCGCCCGCGATCGCGGGGAACTCGAGCGCCTGGGTGCCGATCTCGCGCGCGATCACGGGATCTCCTACGAGGTACTCGCCGCAGACCTGACCAAGCCGCGCCAGCGCGACAGGGTCACCGCCCGCCTCTCCGACCCGGCGCGACCGGTCGAGATGCTCGTCAACAACGCCGGGTTCGGGCTGGATCTCGCGTTCGAGCGGAACGACATCGAGGACGAGGCGCGGCACCTGGCCCTGCACGTCGAGGTGCCGATGCGCCTCATGCACGCGGCGCTGCCCGGCATGCTCGAGCGTGGCGGCGGCCGGATCGTCAACGTCGCCTCGGTCGCCGGCTTCATTCCGCGCTCCACCTATGGCGCCTGCAAAGGCTGGCTCATCAGTTTCAGTCGGTGGGCGAACGGGCGCTACGCACCGAGGGGCGTGACCGTGACGGCGGTATGCCCGGGCTTCACCCACACCGGATTCCACGAACGGATGGGTCTCGCGCCCGGGAACGAGGGCGTGCCGGCGGCGCTCTGGCTCGACGCATCCGATGTCGTCGCGGAGTCGTTGCGCGACATCGCCCGGGGCAAGGCCGTGTCGGTGCCGTCGCTGCGGTACAAGGCGCTCGTGGCCCTGGCCAGGCTCGTGCCGCCGTCGTTCGCCGCGCGGGTCGGCGAGCGCGGACGCTGACGCCCGGGACGCCGACTCGTCCGGGGCGCCGCTCGGCGTGTGCCGTCCGCACGACCGAATTCCGACGCTCCGGGACGACGGAGTCCTCGCCGACGTGTCGCGTTTCGAGGGGTGCGGACGGTACACGCCCGCCAGCACGGAAGGGACCTCGACCGCTCAATGCGACAGGATCCGGACCTCGGATGCTCGTCGTCAGACCAGACGGACGGATGCTTCGCGGCGACGGCCCGCGGGGGAGCGGTGGACACCCTGCGCGACACACGTGACGATGGCGGCTTCGACGATGGCCCAGTCATGCACGATCTGGGCGTAGGTGAAGCGCAGGGTGACGAATCCGAGAGCGGCCGCACACGCGTCGCGCATCAGGTCTCGGTGCCGGTTGTCCGCGCCGCCGTGCGTTTCGCCGTCCGCCTCGACGATCAGCCGGTCGCCGATGACGAAATCGACCCGGCCGACCCCGGGGATCCGAACCTGTGTGACCACGTCGACACCGATTCGATGGAGACGCAAGCGGATGAGGGACTCGAGCCCGCTGTCCGCATCACCGCGGGCGAAGTCGACGAGCCAGCGGTGGATCGCCGGGATCATGGCCCTCAGCGCGCCGACGTCCGACCTGGTGAGGAGGCGTTTTCGGAGCGCTGATTCGAGGGCCGCGAAGAACGTCTCCTGGCCGAGGCATCCGAGCAACTGGGCGAGCGCCTGCACGAGCGGCACGCGCCATCCTCCCGCGTCCGCTCGATCATGACGCGAGCGGTCACGATGGACTCGGCAGGTGCACCCGGGGTGTCCGTGTTGGCGGCCGTTCGGCCCGAGCCAGACGTGCACGGCATCGTCGGGCTCGAGTAGCCAGACCCCCTGTACCCGGAGCGCCGCGGCACAGCACAGCGGCCCGCCGTGCGCGAGCGCGGCGAGCGCCTCCGTCGGGAGTGACGGAAGGGCATAGCATCCCCGGCGCGGCCGAACCAGGGTTCCGGCCGCGATGGCGTGCTCGATGCGGCGCCGAGGCACGCCCATCGCCCGCAGTTCGCGGGTCGTAGCGCTGCCGCCGAGGTGTCGACAGGCCAGGGCGGCATCGAGAGTCACTCCGAGATCATGGAGTCCTCGGCATCCGTCTCTCACGGCCGGCCCGCCCGATCGGGGAGGCGATTCTGGATCGCGACGTGGGGAGGAGAGAACGTCTGGCCCGGACGCGTGCCGTCCGCACGACCGAACTCCGACGCGCTGGCAGGACGGGGTGCTCATCGGGGTGTCGCGCTCCCGGTCGTGCGCACGGCACGACCCGAACCACGCAAACGAGCTATGAACAACCCGTCGATCGGCCCCGAGGTGAGGTTCCACGACACCTCGGCCCGATAGCCTAGGAAACATGACGCACACCGCCAATCCCTTCGGTCAGGTGCTGGTCGCGCTCGTCACCCCGATGACGGCCGACGGCGAGGTTGACTGGCCCGCGGTCGAGAAGCACATCGACGACGTCATCACGGCGGGCGCCGACGGCATCGTCGTCACCGGCACGACCGGTGAGACGAGCACGCTGACGGATGCCGAGAAGCTCCGTCTCGTCGAGGTCGGCAAGGATGTCGCGGCCGGTCGCGCGAAGATCATCACGGGTGGTGGTTCGAACGAGACCGCGCATGCGATCGGGCTGTACAAGGCGAGCGAGAAGGCCGGCGCGGACGGCATCATGATCGTCACGCCGTACTACAACAAGCCGACGCAGGCCGGCATCCTGACGCACTTCCGTCTCGTCGCGGACGCGACGGACCTGCCCGTCATCCTCTACGACATCCCGGGCCGGACCGGCGTCGAGATCAAGTACGAGACGATCCTGCGGCTCGCAAAGCACCCGAACATCCTGGCGGTGAAGGATGCCAAGGGCGACTTCAGCGAGGTCAGCCGCGTGCTCAACCAGACCGACCTGATGTATTTCTCGGGCGACGACGCGAACGTGCTTCCGCACCTCGCGATCGGCGCCTCGGGACTGATCGGCGTCACGGCGAACATCACGGCCACGCCGTACCGGACGATCGTGGATGCCGTAAACCGCGGCGATCTGGCCGCCGCGACGGCCGCGCACAAGCAGCTCGAGCCGCTGGTTCGCGCCGTCATGACGCACGTGCCGGGCACCGTTGCGGCGAAGTACATCCTGCACGGCCTCGGCCGCATCGGCAGCCCGCGCGTGCGCCTGCCGCTCGTCGGTCCCGAGGAATGGGAAGCAGCGGCGATCGAGGACGAGCTCGCCCTCGTGCGCGAGGTCGCCGGCGCCGACTTCTCGAACTTCCGTCCCGACCGCAACGCGGCCGCGGGCGGCGCCCTGCCGAAGATCCACGGCACGACCCGCTAGGCACGACCCCCGCTCGCCCGCTCCGGTACTCCGCGACCCGCGGGCACGGCAGACGGGCACCACCCGCCCAACCGGCGGACCGACAGACCACAGCCGCGGACCCCTCACCGGGGCCGCGCACACCACAACAACACACGATCGGATGCCTCGGCGCATCCTGGAGGCAGCATGCCCACGAACGTCTACGAACCCCCGGTCCTCGAAAAGGGCACCCTGCGCGTCTTCCCTCTCGGCGGCCTCGGCGAGATCGGCCGGAACATGACCGTCTTCGAGTACGAGGGCAAGCTCCTCATCGTCGACTGCGGTGTGCTGTTCCCCGAAGAGCACCAGCCGGGTGTCGACCTGATCCTGCCCGACTTCGAGCCCATCAAGTCGCGCCTCGACGACATCGTCGGCCTGGTCCTGACCCACGGCCACGAAGACCACATCGGTGCGGTTCCCTACCTGCTCAAGCTCAAGGGCGACATCCCCATCATCGGCTCCGGCCTGACGCTCGCGCTGATCGAGGCGAAGCTCAAGGAGCACCGCATCCGGCCGTACAGCCTCACGGTGCGCGAGGGGCAGC
Organism: uncultured Microbacterium sp.; assembly: GCA_964477515.1. Lineage (GTDB taxonomy): Bacteria > Actinomycetota > Actinomycetes > Actinomycetales > Microbacteriaceae > Microbacterium. The sequence goes on along the minus strand of CAYZEL010000042.1, from coordinate 7,760 downwards.
ACGAGAAGGTCGGGCCGTTCGATCTCGAGTTCATCGCGGTCAACCACTCGATCCCCGATGCGCTCGCCGTCGCGATCCGCACACCCGCGGGCCTGGTGCTCGCCACGGGCGACTTCAAGATGGACCAGCTGCCGCTCGACGGCCGACTGACCGACCTGCGCGCCTTCGCGCGTCTCGGCGAAGAGGGCGTCGATCTCTTCCTCGTCGATTCGACGAACGCGGATGTCCCGGGCTTCACCCCGCTCGAGAGCTCGATCGGTCCGGTCCTCGACCAGGTCATCGGCAAGGCCAAGCGTCGTGTCGTCGTCGCGAGCTTCTCGAGCCACGTGCACCGCGTGCAGCAGGTGCTGGATGCCGCCGCCGCCCACGGGCGCCGCGTCGCCTTCCTCGGCCGCAGCATGGTGCGCAACATGACGATCGCCTCCGACCTCGGCTACCTGCGGGTGCCCGAGGGCGTGCGGATCGACTACAAGAAGGCGCGGGAGCTGCCCGACGACAGGATCGTCTACATGTCGACGGGTTCGCAGGGCGAGGCGATGGCCGTGCTCAGCCGCATGGCGAACCTGGACCACGAGATCGAGCCTGGTCCGGGCGACACCGTGATCCTGGCTTCGAGCCTGATCCCGGGCAACGAGAACGCGGTGTACCGCGTGATCGACGGGCTGACCAAGCTCGGTGCGAACGTCGTGCACAAGGGCAACGCGAAGGTGCACGTCTCGGGCCACGCCGCCGCGGGTGAGCTGCTGTACTGCTACAACATCCTGCAGCCGAAGAACGTGCTGCCGATCCACGGCGAGTACCGGCACCTGACAGCCAACGCCCGCATCGCGCAGGACAGCGGCGTTCCGATCGAGCGCACGTTCCTCGCCGAGAACGGCACCGTCATCGATCTGCGTGACGGCGTCGCATCCGTCGTCGGCCAACTCGACATCGGGTTCGTGTACGTCGACGGCTCGACGGTGGGCGAGATCACGGATGCCGACCTCAAGGATCGCCGGATCCTCGGCGAAGAGGGGTTCATCTCGGTCATCGTCGTCGTCGACGCCGCGACCGGCAAGATCATCACGGGACCCGAGATCCACGCGCGGGGCTTCGCCGAGGACGACAAGGTCTTCGACAGCGTCAAGCCGAAGATCGCGGCGGCCCTCGCGGATGCCGCCCAGTCGGGCGTCCGCGACACCCATGCCCTGTCGCAGATCGTGCGCCGCACGATCGGTCGCTGGGTGAGCCAGTCGTTGCGCCGTCGTCCCATGATCGTGCCGCTCGTCATCGAGGCGTAGCGCCGACGGGAGCGCCGGAACAGGCGCTCCCCCCGAGACGGGCGGATCCGCCGACCTGTGCCCGACCCGGTGTGTTCGCCTGTGCTCGTGCGCCGCTACACTCGCCGCATGCCCGCGTCGTTCAGCATCCGCCCCGCCGCCCAGGCGGATGGCGGATTCCTGGCGGACATGGTCGTCGAGGCCGTGAATTGGCGCGCGGGTGGCGCGCTTCCGCGGCATCAGGTTCTGGCCACGCCGGAGCACGGTCGGTTCGTCGCGGGATGGATGCGTCCGAGCGACGCGGGGTTCGTCGCGCTCGACCCCCAGGGTTCGCCGATCGGCGCCGCCTGGTACCGGATGCTTCCGCGCACCGATCCCGCTTTCGCCCATGTGGGCACGGGGGTTCCCGAGATGATCATCGGCGTGCGCCCGATCTGGCGCGCGCACGGGGTGGGGCGGGCTCTGCTGAAGCGGCTCACGACCCAGGCCGCCCAGGCGGGGTTCGCACGGCTGAGCCTGAACGTCGAGCGCGGCAACTTCGCCGCCGTCTTCTACCGTTCCGAGGGGTTCGCGGTGACGCAGCCGGGGGTCGGTCGCGACACGATGGTCAAGCGACTCCGTTAGGTTCGCGCTGAGCCCGGGCCGAGCCCGAGCCGCGTCGCTGCGGGCGAACGTGGTCGTGCAGTCGTACCGTGGGGGAATGGCCAGGAGCACCAGCCCGACCAAGAGCGGCCGCGCGCCCGCCAAGGGCACCACGACGCGCGCGCGAAAGCCCGCGCCCGCACCCAAGCGCTACGACGACGAGCCCGTGAGGCCGCCGGCGATGGCGCGTGCCTGGATGGGACTCGCGCACGGTGTCGGAGGGCTGTTCCGCGCATTCGGTCCCGAGACGCTCGAAAAGGACCAGCGCCGCGACGGGTTCCCGTTCCTGCTCGTGCTGCTGGCGATCCTCGGCGGCGTCATCGAATGGTTCTTCATCGGCACAGGTGTCGCCCGCACGATCTCGGACTACACGGTCGGAGGGATGCTCGGTCGGCTCGCCTTCGTTCTGCCGGTCCTCGTGTTGATTTTGGCCGGATGGCTGTTCCGTCACCCGGCGAGCGTCCACGACAACGGACGCATCGGAATCGGCTTCGGCATGCTCGTGCTCACCGGCGCGGGATTCTGTCATCTCGCCGGCGACCGTCCCGTGCCGAGCCAGGGTCTTCCGGTGCTCAGCAGTTCGGGCGGTCTGTTCGGCTGGATGGTCGCCGAGCCCCTCGCCCTCGCGCTCACCCCGGTCGGTGCCTGGATCGTGCTCGTGCTCGTCGCTCTGCTGAGCGTCCTGATCATCACGAAGACCCCGCCGAACCGGATCGGTTCGCGCTTGGGCGACCTGTACGCCTGGATGTTCGGCGAGCACGCCCGCACCGAGGCCGCCGCCGCGGGGCAGCCCGAGACGGCGTCCGAGGTCGAAGACCCGAGCACTCCGTGGTGGCGCCGGAACAAGACCGGCCGCGAGGAGGACCCCGAGGGCGGCCTGAGTTCGCAGGACCTCACGGAGTTGCTCACGCCCGGGTCGACGCACGGCGGTTTCGAGCAGGCTATCGCCACCGCCCCGCCCGTCCCACCCGCGCCGGTGTTCTCGCCGGACGCGCTCACCGAGGTCATCGATCCGAACCTGCTCGCCGATGCCGAGCGTGCCGCCGAGGCCGCCCGCCAGCACGGCACGTCGATCCACGGCACCTCCATCCACGACGACTCCGCCGATCCGATCGACGACGGCGTGCTGCCCGGCTTGTCGGGTCTCGGCACCGACGGTGCGCTCGCGGGCAACCGCCCCGCGACGCCCTACCGCCTGCCGTCCGTCAGCGCGCTCGCCGCGGGCACGCCCGCCAAGGCACGCTCGGCCGCGAACGACGAGGTCGTGCGCTCGCTGACCGAGGTGCTGCGTCAGTTCGGCGTGGATGCGCGGGTCACGGGCTTCTCGCGCGGCCCGACAGTCACGCAGTACGAGATCGAGCTCGGCCCGGGTGTCAAGGTCGAGCGCATCACGGCCCTGACCAACAACATCGCGTACGCCGTGGCCTCCAACGAGGTCCGCATCCTCGCGCCGATCCCCGGCAAGAGCGCGATCGGCGTCGAGATCCCGAACGCGGATCGCGAGATCGTGACGCTCGGCGACGTCCTGCGCTCGGGCAACGCGCAGCAGTCGACGCATCCGATGACGATCGGTGTCGGAAAGGATGTCGGCGGCGGATTCGTCGTCGCCAACCTGGCCAAGATGCCCCACCTGCTCGTGGCCGGTTCGACCGGTTCGGGTAAGTCGAGCTTCGTGAACTCGATGATCACGAGCCTGCTGATGCGCGCCAAGCCGTCCGAGGTGCGCATGGTGCTGATCGACCCGAAGCGCGTCGAGCTGACGTCCTACGCGGGTGTGCCGCACCTGATCACGCCCATCATCACGAACCCCAAGAAGGCCGCCGAGGCGCTGCAGTGGGTCGTGAAGGAGATGGACATGCGGTACGACGACCTCGCGTCGTTCGGCTTCCGTCACATCGACGACTTCAACAAGGCCGTCGTCGCGAACGAGATCCAGCTGCCCGCGGGCAGCGAGCGCGTGCTCAAGCCGTACCCGTACCTGCTCGTCGTCGTCGACGAGCTCGCCGACCTCATGATGGTCGCGCCGCGCGACGTCGAGGACTCGATCGTCCGCATCACGCAGCTCGCTCGCGCCTCGGGAATCCACCTGGTGCTCGCGACCCAGCGCCCGAGCGTCGACGTCGTCACGGGGCTGATCAAGGCCAACGTGCCGTCGCGTCTCGCGTTCGCGGTGACGAGCGTCACCGACTCGCGCGTCATCCTCGACCAGCCCGGCGCCGACCGCCTGATCGGCCAGGGCGACGGCCTGTTCCTGCCCATGGGTGCCTCCAAGGCGATCCGCGTGCAGGGTGCGTGGGTCAGCGAGCGCGAGATCGAGACGGTCGTGGCGTACGTCACCGGACAGGCCCGTCCCGAATACCGGGCGGATGTCGCGGCCGTGGCCGAGAAGAAAGAGATCGACGCCGACATCGGCGACGATCTCGAGTTGCTGCTCGCGGCCGCCGAGCTGATCGTGTCGACGCAGTTCGGCTCGACCTCGATGCTGCAGCGCAAGCTCCGCGTCGGGTTCGCGAAGGCAGGTCGACTCATGGACCTGCTCGAGGCCCGCGAGATCGTCGGACCCTCGGAGGGCTCGAAGGCCCGCGATGTGCTCGTGACCGCCGAACAGCTGCCCGAGGTGCTCGGGATGCTCCGCGGCGACGTGGCGCCCGCTGCCCCGGCGGCGCCTTCCGCTCCCGCGGCTCCGCCTTCGGCCTCTGCTCCGGTCGCGGCTCCGGCCGCCGGGTACGAGGCGGACTCGCGCTACGGCACCGACGCGGTCGCCGACTCGCTCGCCGCCCAGTACGACGGCCTGCCGGTCGTCGAGGCCGAGGATGGCGACGAGGATGCCTGGGGCCTGACGGGGCGCGACTGATGGCCGTGCCGCGGCAACTCCCGAACGCGATCACGATCGCGCGGATCCTGTGCGCCCCCGTCTTCCTGTGGATGCTGCTCGCCGACGGCGGTACGGATGGCCCGCTGCGCTGGTGGGCCGCGGTGCTGTTCATCGTCGCGATCGCGACGGACGGAATCGACGGGTACATCGCGCGGCGCTACGAGATCGTCACGAACCTCGGCAAGCTCCTCGATCCGATCGCCGACAAGGTGCTGACAGGCTTCGCTTTCATCGGTCTGTCCATCCTGCTCGAGCTGCCGTGGTGGGTCACGATCGTCGTGCTGATCCGCGAGGTCGGCATCACGGTGCACCGCCTGGTCGTCGCGAGCGACCACGTCGTCGCCGCCGCGTGGATGGGCAAGCTCAAGACGCTCGCCCAGGCCGTCGCGCTGTCGCTCGCCCTGCTGCCGCTCGCGGCGGTCGTGGGGGACTGGATCGTCTGGGTGAACATCGTCACGATGTGGGTCGCGGTGATCCTCACCATCGCGAGCGGGATCGACTACGTCGTGACCGAGATTCGCGGTGCCCGTCGTTCGCGAGCCGCGCGACCGTGACCGAGAGCGGGCGCACGGATGCCTCGGCCGCCCTCGAACACCTGCAACGGCGTGGCTGGACGCTCGGCGTCGCGGAATCGCTTACGGGCGGGATGCTCGCGGCGTCGCTGATCTCGGTGCCCGGAGCATCCGCAACCGTCGTCGGCGCGATCGTCGCCTACGCGACCCCGCTCAAGCACTCGCTCCTGGGCGTCGATGCCGCACTGCTCGCCGAGCACGGCCCCGTGCACCCCGAGGTCGCACGGCAGATGGCGGAGGGCGTCCGCCGCGCCGTGGCGGTGGACGGGCGCGATGCCGACGTCGGAGTCTCGACGACGGGTATCGCCGGCCCCGAGTCGCCCGACGGGCAGCCGGTCGGCACGGTTTTCGTCGGCGTGAGTACGCCCGGCGGGTCGCGCGTGCTCACGCTGCGCCTCGAGGGTGACCGGGACGCGATCCGCGCCGAGACCGTCCGCCGGGCGCTGGGCGCACTGCTCGCGGTGTGACGGAAGCGCACGCGGCCGGTGCGGCCGGGGAATAGGACGTGTTTCGTCTCCGTTACATTCGGTGATTCCCAGCCTTCGCATAGCGGAGGGCATTAGATTGGCACCATTCGGTGTTGTATTGTGGCCCACTCGGTGGGACACAGCGAGGACAGTGAGGAGGGGGCATCATGATCCTGGTTCGTCAAGAGATCGGGGACGTCCTTCGGGACTTCCGTCTGCAGAAGGGTCAGACCCTCCGTCAGGTCGCCGGTAAGGCAAGCGTTGCGCTCGGGTACCTCAGCGAGGTCGAGCGCGGGCAGAAGGAGGCCTCGAGCGAGATTCTCGCTTCGGTGGCCGAAGCCCTCGACGTGCCCATTTCGACGATCATGCGCGAGGTCGGCGACCGCATCTCGGTCATGGAAGGCCTCCAGACTTTCCCGGATGTCGTTCCCGACGACCTGGTGGCGTCCGTCGACGCCGAGCTCTCGCTGCGCTGACCCCCGGATGCGTCGAAGCGAATTCGAACGCGCCGTCGAGGATGAATTCGGCGCCGCTTATGGTGCCGTCGTGACGGCCGATCTCGGGCTCGACGCGCTCGGTGGCCGAACGGCCGCCGCGGCGATCGCCGCGGGCGTCGACCCGCGCGAGGTGTGGGTCGCCCTGTGCGATGCGACGGATGTCCCGCCCGAGCGCCGTTACGGCGTCGGTCGGCTCGAGCCTCGGTCCTGAATTCCGTTTCCGAAGCCGTCTCGATTCGACCGGCCCGGGGGAGCATGCTAAGCTCGATTCTTGTGCCGCGGGGTGGAGCAGCTCGGTAGCTCGCTGGGCTCATAACCCAGAGGTCGTAGGTTCAAATCCTGCCCCCGCAACAAAAAGAGAGTCCCGGAAGCCGTCATGGCCTCCGGGACTCTCTGCTTTCCCGCTGGCTTGCCGCGCATCACGGCACACGTCAGGATGGGGAAATGGTCGACGCCGAGGGGATCGCGCACGGAGTGCGACGTGACGCATCCGTCGATCCGGAACGGGGGGACGACGCCCGCGATGGACGACACGAAACCCCGTCCCAGCGGTACGACCGCAACTGGATCGAGGTCTTGCAGGAACTCCGCGTTCTGCAGACCGGCACTCAGATCCTGACGGGCTTTCTGCTCGCCCTGGCGTTCCAGCCGGCGTTCGCGGACCTCGACGAGGGCCAGCGGGCGTTCTACCTCTTTCTGGTCGTCGCCTCGGCGCTGAGCGCCATCATCGCCCTCGCACCCGTCGCGCTGCACCGCTTCCTCTTCCGGCGTCGCGAGAAGGGGCTCATCGTGACGTACGGCCACGCTGCGCTCATCACGGCGCTTGCAACGGTGTCGATTCTGTTGGTCGGTGTGGTCGCGTTCGTGTTCGATGTCGTTCTGGATCGGGGCGCGGCGCAGATCGCCGGGTTGTCGCTCGGGGCACTGATCGTCGTGCTGTGGGTCGTCGTGCCACTGATCTGGCGCACCCGTGGGGAGGAGCCCGCATGACCGGACAGATCATCCAGGCGGGCGTCGGTGTCGCAGTGGCGCAGTTCGCGCCGACCGCCTCGCGCGCGGTGAACCTCGAATCGATGACCATCTTCGACGATGTTTTTGTGCCGAAGGAACGAATATTCATGGACGGCGAATGGGAGTTTGCAGGACCTCTCGCGAGCTGCTTTGCCACGTGGCACCGGTTTACCGCTATCTCCTATAAATACCCTTTTGCAGAAATGCTCATCGGCATCGCCCAGTTGATTGCCGACTATAATGGCGTTGCCGGTGCTTCCCACATAAAGGACAAAATAGTTGATCTCATCATCTATGCGCAGAACATAAAGACCTACGGGATGGCAGCGGCCCGGGAATGCTCAATAACGGAGACCGGGATAGCCTATCCCAACCCTCTTTACTGTAATATCGGCAAATACCTTTTTGCCTCCAATTACCATGCTTCCCTGAAGACT
>CAYZEL010000041.1:11554-15326 GCA_964477515.1 uncultured Microbacterium sp. | reverse complement strand
GTCGTCCACGCGTAGACGGCCTCGAAGGTCTCGGGGTCGGCGAGGTCGACCTGGTTCAGCGCGTCGACGTATGCGCGATAGGTTGCTTCCGCCGCCGCAAAGGCCTCTTCCTCCGAAGCGAAAGTCGGAGTGGGGGTGGGGTCCGGCAACGGCTCAGCGGCGCATCCGCTCATCAGAGCAGCGAAGACCGCGACGACGAGGATCCGAGCGGGCCGCTGCACGCCCACACGCTAGCGCGCGTCGCGGATCAGTGCCGCGAGTTATCCACAGAGTAGGTCAGCTCGGCGAACTGGCCGACGTGTCGTACGGCCGTGAGCGTGAGGCGATCGGATTCCAGCCGACGGGGGAGAAGCGACCGCCCGGACCCGAGGGCGACGGGCGCAACGCTCAGTACGATCTCGTCGAGCAGCCCCGCGTCGGCGAACTGGCCCGCGAGATCGCCACCCCCGACGACCCAGACGTCCTTGCCTGCGGCGGCCTCACGAATCTCCGGCCACGCGTCCGATACTGAACCCGACCGGAAGCGGATGTCGGCCCCCGGGACGGCGGCACGTTCGCGGCTGGTGAAGACGAACGTCGATCGGTTCGCGTAGAACTGCGCCCACTTCTCGGGATGGTCGAACAGCCGCTCGTGCCGGACGACCCATTCATATGTCGTGGAGCCCTCGACGAGCACGCCGATCCCATCCATGAACGCCTCGATGCCAGCTTCCGCCTCGGCCGCGTTGGGGACCGCGAACAGCCACTCGAGGGAATCGCAGGGGTCCGCGATGAACCCGTCGAACGTGGTAGCTGTGCAGTAGACGACGCGAGGCCTGCCCAGAGACTAAGGGGGACCCCCCACACGGGACGTCCTGCCACTATCAGGATATGGCCCGGAGGGGGGCTTGCGGCAAGACCCCCCTGTCGGCGGAAAATCATCGATCGTGACTCCCGAACCGAGCGTTTTCGTCCTGCCCGCGCGTCTCTCAGCGAAAGCCGATACGCGCCTGATCGGCGCCGACGCGGATCACTTTCGCGCTGTCGCCGCCACGATCGACTCCTCGGTGGTCGCGCTGCGGGAGCGGCTCGATGCCGCCCGCGCGCAGATCGCCCGCCCGGGGTGGGAAGCCGTCGACCGCGACCTCCAGGTACGTCGTCTGACAGCCGAAGTCTCCGCGCTCGAGCGCCTGCGGCTCGACCTGTGCCTGGGCAGGTTCGTGCGGACGGACGGCGCGAACCCCGTGTACGTCGGGCGCTTCGGTTTGGCCGACGATGAGGGGCGTCGTCTGCTGATCGACTGGCGCGTCCCGGCGGCTGCCCCATACTTCGCCGCCACCCGTGCGCAACCGATGGACGTCACGACCCGCCGCCGATATCGATGGAGCGCCGCGCGCATCGTCGACTACTGGGACGAGGTGCTGTCGGGCGATGCCGATGTCGAGGACGTCGCACTCGACGACGAGTCGGCCTTCATCGCCAGCCTCGGTTCCAGCCGATCTGCACGGATGCGCGACGTTCTCGGCACGATTCAGGCCGATCAGGACATGATCATCCGCGCAACCTCCCGGGGCGCGCTCGTCGTCGACGGGGGACCGGGGACAGGCAAGACCGTCGTCGCTCTTCACCGCACGGCGTACCTGCTGTACGCCGATCCCGCGGTCGGCGAGAGACGCGGCGGCGTGCTGTTCATCGGCCCGCACGGCCCGTACCTCTCAAATGTGGCGGATGTGCTGCCGAGCCTCGGCGAAGAGGGTGTGCGGATCTGCACGCTACGAGATCTCGTCGTCGAGGGCGCGGGCGCCCGACCGGAACCCGACGACCGGATCGCGATGCTGAAGGCGTCGGCTCGGCTGCTCGACGCCGTCGAGACGGCCGTGCTCTCCTACGAGCGCCCGCCGATCGTGAACCTGATCGTGGAGACCCCGTGGTGCGACGTCCGTGTGGGGCCAGCGGAATGGGACAGCGCGTTCGGCGCGGCCGACCCGACGATTCCTCACAACGATGCGCGGGACGAGGTCTGGGGAGCGCTCCTAGACCTGCTCGTCGACGTCGTCGACGAGGAAGACGCACCGCCCACCGCGTTGCGTCGGTCTCTTGCCCGGGACGAAGCGTTGACCCGCGCGTTCTCGGATGCATGGCCCGTGCTCGACCCCGCGAATGTCGTGGCGGATCTCTGGTCGTCGCCGGCATACCTCCACGAGTGCGCACCGTGGTTGACCGAGGACGAGGTCGAGCACCTGCAGCGGGCCGACCCACACGATTGGACCGTGCCCGATCTACCGTTCTTAGACGCGGCGCGCCGACGGATCGGGGACCCCGAGGCATCACGACGGGCTCGGGAGCGCGACCGCCTCCTCGCAGCGGAGCACGAGCGCATGACACAGGTCGTGGACGATCTGATCGCGGCGGATGACGATGGCGAGGGACTCGTCACGATGCTGCGCGGTGCCGACGCGCGTCGATCGCTCATCGACGACTCGCGCGTGCCGACGATGCCCTTGGATCGCCTCGCGGGTCCCTTCGCCCATATCGTCGTCGACGAGGCGCAGGAGCTGACCGATGCCGAGTGGAGTATGTTGCGCAGCCGCTGCCCTTCGCGGAGCTTCACGATCGTGGGGGATCGCGCTCAAGCTCGTCACGGATTCGCCGAGACCTGGGCGAAGCGACTCGAGCGCGTTGGATTCCGGGACATCCGCGTCGCGCCCTTGACGGTCAACTACCGCACGCCCGAAGAGATCATGTCAGCGGCGGAACCCATCATCCGTGCCGTCTTGCCCGACGCGAATGTCCCGAAATCCATCCGATCGAGCGGCATCCCCGTCGAAGGCGGCGACGTGGCCGACCTGACGGAGATCCTGGACGAATGGCTAACCGAGCATGCGGAGGGAATGGCGTGCGTGATCGGCGCTGTCGGCCGCGAGTTCTCGTCCGACAGAATCCGTTCGCTGACTCCGGAGTTGGCAAAAGGCCTCGAATTCGATCTCGTTGTGCTCGTCGATCCCCACGAATTCGGGGCCGGAGTCACGGGGGCGGTCGACCGCTATGTCGCGATGACCCGTGCCACCCAGCGGCTCGTGATCCTCACGAGCACATGCGTAGCGGATTCCGTCGCGGGATGAAAGGGGGTGGGAGTCATTGGCCCCGGTTGATACAGATGGAGCATGCACAAAATCCACTACGCAGGGGATTCGATCATCACCGGCTCGAAGATCGCGCGGGCGTTATTGGACTATGCGCAGGCGCTGTCGCAGGCCAGTGCATCGGCCACTGTCGAAGTACCCACGCTCGAAGAGAACGGCGAACGAGGCCGCGTAGAGCTCCTGATCGGTCCGGCCAGTCAGCTCATCGCACACGAGGTGGGTTCGCAGGACGAGGACGTGGTCGACGAGCAGCTCGTCGAGAGGATGACGACAGAGGCTCGACGACTCCGGCAGTTCGGCTGGGACACACCGACAGCGGGCGTCGTACCCGTCGACCCGAAACAGGATTGGGCCGACCTCGAGGATTTCTGAAGTGCACGCGGTCTCGACGTAGCGTGACAGCGTGAAACCGCCCTACGATCTGCCTTCGATGCGGGCGATCGCATCCATCGCAATAGGGGCGACGGTCGCCGTCCTGTCGGCTCCGTTCCTCGTGCACCTGGTGAAGACCGTCCTGCACTGCGGCTGTCAGTTCCTGGTCGGGGGAGAGGCGGGCGACGGCTCATGGGTGTGTTCGGACGGAATCGGATACTTCCTTCCGGGCGTATCGCTGGTCGTGCCCGTCTTTCTCGCGGCCGTGGTGGGTGCGG
>CAYZEL010000041.1:0-11454 GCA_964477515.1 uncultured Microbacterium sp. | reverse complement strand
GACACAATAGGGGAGTGGATGTCAACCTCGCCATCGATTCCACCTCACCCGTGCCGCCATTCGAGCAGCTGCGCACTCAGCTCCTCGATGCGGTGACGGAGGGCGAACTCGCACCGGGGGCTCGACTACCGACCGTGCGGCGGCTGGCCGAGGATCTCGGCATTGCTGCGGGAACGGTCGCGCGCGCGTATCGAGAGCTCGAGGCATCCGGAGTCATCGAAACGCGCGGACGCAACGGCACGTTCGTCTCGCCACACGGCGATGCCGCGCACCGCGAAGCACAGCGTGCGGCGACGGTGTTCGCCGATCAGATGCGCGCTCTGCGCCTCGATACGGAAGAGGCGCTCGCACTCGTGTCGGCGGCTCTCCGTAGCTGAACGACGACGGACGGCGGGCGAGGACGAAACGAACGAGTTATGCGTGAGCTGACATAATGTGCATTATCGGGGATTGCCTGAGGCCGCACCCCGTTGGTCACGCACCGACCCACAGCCGATCAGGAACCGCGCAATTCGCCCAACGATGACACGAGAAGTCTGGGCGGCTCCTCGGCGAACATGATCGTGACCAGCGTGTGTGTGCACGAGCTGCAGCGGACGATCGCTGCGGTCTCATCGATTTCGACCCAGGCTTCCGCGATGCGTGCCTCGGAGCCGCACGAGCCGCAAACCGCCACCATATCGGTCGGATCACCACCGAAGAGCCGCCCGAGGGCGCCCGCGAGCACGTTTCCGTCGACGTGGTCCGCGTGCGCCGCACGCCTGTGTGGATCCATCATCCGCCTCCGAATCGTTCGGTCTTGATGCGCGCCGGATCGTGTCCGAGCTCGACGAGTCTGCGTGAGACGACCTCGACGAATGCCGTCGGACCGCAGACGTAGACCGTCGGCGCATCCGTGGCCGGAAAGACGGCAGCGGCGATCGTTTCGGCGTTCAGGCGCCCCACGACGCCCGGCCAGCCCTCGGGTGCGTGTTGCGTGAAAGCCCAGGTGAGCTCGATCCCCTGCTCCCCCAGCGCGATCAGATCATCGCGATATATCGCGTCTTCCGGGGACTTCACCGAGTACAGCAGCCGGAACGGCTGCCCGGTTCCCGCTGCAGTTCGGGCCCGTGCGATGGCGCGCAGGGGGACGATGCCCGAACCACCCGCTATCAACTGCACCGGCGAAGCATCCTCCCCATGCCAGACGAAGTAGCCCCCCAACGGGCCGAGGATTTCGAGGTGGTCACCCGGCCGCGCCTCGCGCACCAGGTAGGGCGAGACTTCACCCTCCGGATGCTCGTCGATCGCGAGCTCGATGCGCTCCCCCGCACCGGAGGAACCGAGAGAATACGAACGCACGGCCTGGTAGCCGTCCTCCGCCGTCAGGCGGACGTCGACGTGCTGCCCGGGCAGGTTTCCCGGCCAACCGTGCACCTTCACGCCCAGGACCCGAGCGTTCGGCGTGACGGACGTGACATCTGCGACCTGTGCGACGGCCCAGGTTCGGGAGGCTACCAATAGCGTTCCTCGGTCCAGGGATCACCGTGGGTGTGGTACCCGTTCTGCTCCCAGAATCCCGGGTCATCGTGTGCCTGGAGCGTGATGCCGCGAACCCACTTCGCGCTCTTCCAGAAGTACAGGTGAGGCACCAGCAGACGCGCCGGGCCGCCGTGCTCGGGGTCGAGCGGCTCGCCGCCGAACTCGAATGCGATCCAGGACTTGCCACCCAGCAGGTCCTCGAGTGCGAGGTTCGTCGTGTAGCCACCGTACGAATGCACCATGACGTACTCGTCCGCGGTGTCGATGCCGGCGAACAACGTGTCGAGTGAGACACCGCGCCAGTTCGTGTCGAGCTTGGACCAACGGGTCACGCAGTGGATGTCGGTGTCGACGTCTTCGATCGGGAGCGCGTGCATCTCGTCCCACGTCCACCTCGACACGACTCCCTTCTCGGTCGCGATCGAGAAGGCCCACTCCCCCGTGTCGATCTGCGGTGTCGGCCCGGCCGAGAGGACGGGAAAGTCGTCCGTCAAGTACTGACCGGGAGGCAACCGCGGGTCGCTCTCGCGTCGCCGTTCCCCGAATCCTCGCGAGAAGATCGCCACGTCAGCCTCCCGTCATGCCCCGAACCGGGCTCTCGAACCGCGCCCCGTGCGGGCGACTCCGTGCCACAGCGTATCCGAGCAGGTCCACCCCATGGCACAGCACTACGTCGCAAATCGTTACGCTCGAAACGTGACCCGTTCCCGCGCGCAGCGCCCCACGCTCGGGACGTGCTAGATGAACGGGATTCTCACGGGGTTCGCGGTCGTCGGACTCGCCATCGCGCTCGGGTACGTCCTCGGTCGACAGGGTCTCCTCGGCGAGCACGCACGGTTCGTCCTCTCGCGCCTGACGTTCTTCGTCCTCCCCCCCTTCCTGTTGTTCGTGGTGCTCGCCGAGGCTGATATCCCGACGCTCTTCTCCGCGCGGCTGCCGGTCTCCGCACTGACCGCCGTCACGATGTTCGCGGTGTACGCGCTTCTCGCCCGCCTCCTGTGGCGGCGCGGGCTCGGTGACACCGTCGTGGGCGCGCTCGGTTCCGGATACGTCAACGCGAACAACATCGGCATCCCCATCGCGCTCTATCTGCTGGGCAACGCCGCGTTCTCGGCTCCGGTGATCCTTGCTCAGCTGCTGGTCTTCATGCCGATCGCGCTCGTGCTGCTGGATGCCTCCACCAGCACCTCCGCTCCGTCGGTCGGACGCATCCTGAAGCAGACGGCACGCAACCCGATGCTGATCGGCGCCGCGCTCGGCGTGGTCGTCGCGCTGACCGGCATCCAGCTCCCGCCGGTCGTCTGGGAACCGATCGCCCTGATCGCCGGCGCGTGCGTGCCCATCCTGCTCATCTCGTACGGCCTCTCGCTGCCCGGTGCGCGCGTGCTCACTGCAAGAGGTCGCCGCCGAGACATCCTCTTGGCGAGCGGGCTCAAACTGGTCGCGATGCCGCTCGTCGCCTGGGCGCTCGGCCAATTCGTCTTCGCACTCCCCCGCGATCAGGTCCTCGCCGTCGTCGTCCTCGCCGCGCTCCCGACCGCCCAGAACGTCTTCAACTTCGCGCAGCGGTACGACGTCGGCGAACGCATCGCGCGCGACACGATCTTCCTGACGACGATCGGATGCATCCCGGTGCTGATCATCGTCGCGCTGCTGCTTTCGTAGTCGCTGCCGACACACCTCGCGGGGCACCTGCGCCGAACGCCCGACAGCGCTACCCTGGTGTCTCACAGGTATTTCCCAGAAAGGACGCTGCCATGTCCACCGACATCCCCGTCGAAAAGGCTGCCGTCAACGGCATCCGCACTGCCCTCGGTCTGAGCGGCGCCATCGCGCTCATCGTGGGTATCCTCATCCTCGTCTGGCCCGGCCGCACCGCGATCGTGGTCACGGCCATCATCGCCGTCTACGCGATCGTCGGCGGGCTCGTATATGCCGGTCTCGGCATCTTCTCGAAATCCATGGGCGGATGGTCACGCGTCGGCCACATCGTGCTCGGCATCATCTACGTCGTGGCGGGCATCATCGCCTTCTTCAATCTCGGCATGACGGCCGCCTGGCTCGCTCTGTTCCTCGGAATCCTCGTCGGCATCATGTGGATCGTCGAGGGCGTCGTGGCGCTCACGACCCTGGGGGGCTCCTCGTCGAAGGGATGGACGATCTTCTTCGCCATCCTGAGCATCGTCGCGGGCATCATCCTGCTGTTCTCGCCGCTCTGGGGTGCACTGGTGCTCTGGTGGCTGCTCGGCATCTCGCTCGTCGTGCTCGGAATCATCCAGATCATCCGCGCCTTCACCTTCAAGTCGCTCTAGGTCTTCTCCGGCGCGAAGAAGCGCGCATCCCCGACAACCGGGATGCGCGCTTTTTCGTGCCGCGGATCAGGCGAAGTCGCTCGTATCGCCGACCAGACGCGTGTTGTCCGCCGGGATCGCGTCGATCGTCGCGCGCGCGATCTCTGCCGCGAACTCGCCCACGTTGTAGAGCTTGCCGGCCGACTCGCGGCGGGACGCGATCGCGCCGGGGTTCGCGCGCTCGAGCAGGGTCGCCGTGATCGTGCCCTCGATCATGTCCCCGGAGACGACGACGAATTCGATGCCTCGGTCGGTCAGATCCGGGATCAGCTCCCGCAGGGCATCCTCACCCGCGCGCTTCGACAACGCGACGGGCTCGTACTCGGCCATGGTCGGCGTGGTCCGGATGAAGTGCGCCTGGTGACTCGTGACGAAGACGACGCGAGAGCCGGCGTCCAACAACGGCAGCTCACGCCGCAACCGCCCGACCTGCGCGGCCCGATTGAGCCGCCGGGCGCAGTCCTCGCCCATCCCGCTTTCCATTCCTCCCGAGGCGTTCAGGACCAGGATGTCGAGGCCACCGAACTCACGCTCGATCTCGGCGTACATGGTGCCCACCGAGTCGGCGTCGGTCAGGTCCGCACCGATCACGAGCGCACGGACGCCGAGCTCACGCACCTGCGCCGCGAGCTTCTCGGCACGGGGCGCCTTGTTGCGGAAGTTGATGACGACATCCGCGCCCGCCTCGGCGAGGTAGCGGACGGTATCGGCACCGATACCGCGGGACGAGCCCGTCACGAGCGCCCGCTTTCCTGCGAGAGAACCGGGTGCGAGGGGCTGTGACATGCGTACTCCTGGGATGGCGGGGTGAGACGTCTCGACCCTACCAAGCGGGCGTGGTTCGCCCGTCGTTCCGCCACATTTCCGCCGCCGTCCGGGACCACCCGCGTGCTAGGTTCGATGAGGAGGAGGCCTGCCGTGGAACTCATCCAGAACATCGAGCAGTTCGCGTGGATCGGATGGATCGTTCTGATCCTGGTCTTCTTCACGATCGAGACGCTGACGCTCGAAATGACCTTCCTGATGCTCGGTCTCGGCGGTGCCGCCGGTCTCGTGTCGGACCTCGCGGGTGCGCCGCTCTGGCTGCAGGTGATCATCGCCGCGACCGTCGCCGCTCTCCTGCTTCTCGTCCTGCGCCCACCGCTCCTGCGGCGCCTGCGCCGCGGAGAGGACCCGGCACTCAGCAACATCGACGCACTCCGCGGGATGCGCGGAGTCGTCGTCTCGACCGTCGGTCCGATGGGCGGGCAGGTGCGCCTGGCCAACGGCGACACCTGGACGGCCCGCGCAGATGCCGACATCGACATCACCCCCGGCATCAGTGTCACCGTCACCCAGATCGATGGAGCGACCGCCGTCGTTCAGCCCGCAGAGCCCACGAACGTCATCCAGGAGGACTCCCCCGCATGATCGAGGACATCATCCCCACCGCGATCGGTTGGACGCTCGCACTCGCGGTCTTCATCTTCGTCGTCGTCATCATCGTTCGCTCGATCCGCATCATTCCGCAGGCATCCGCCGGCGTCGTCGAGCGCCTCGGGCGATACCACCGCACCCTGATGCCCGGACTGAACCTGTTGGTTCCCTTCATCGACCGGGTGCGCCCGCTCATCGATCTGCGCGAACAGGTCGTGTCCTTTCCGCCGCAACCGGTCATCACCGAAGACAACCTCGTCGTCTCGATCGACACGGTCATCTACTTCCAGGTGACCGACCCGCGCGCGGCGACGTACGAGATCAACAACTACCTCGGCGCCGTCGAGCAATTGAGGACCACCACGCTCCGCAACGTCGTCGGTGGCCTGAACCTGGAAGAAGCCCTGACGAGCCGCGACGAGATCAACGGCCAGCTCCGCATCGTGCTCGATGAGGCGACCGGCAAGTGGGGCATCCGCGTCGGTCGTGTCGAGCTGAAGGCGATCGACCCGCCCGCGTCGATCCAGGATTCGATGGAGAAGCAGATGCGCGCCGAGCGTGACCGGCGTGCGCTCATCCTGACCGCCGAGGGAACGAAGCAGTCCGCGATCCTGACGGCCGAGGGCGCACGGCAGGCCGAGATCCTCCGCGCCGAGGGCGACAAGGCGGCGGCGGTGCTGCGCGCCGAGGGTGAGGCCGAGGCGATCCAGACCGTCTTCCACGCCATCCACGTCGGCGACGCCGACGAGAAGCTGCTGGCCTACCAATACCTGCAGACGTTGCCGAAGATCAGCGAGGGAGCGTCGAACAAGCTCTGGATCATCCCGAGCGAGTTCACCGCGGCACTGAGCGGCATCACCAACGCCTTCGGTGTGAGGGCACCCGGCGGCGCGGACAATCCGACCCCGGCCCCGCCCGCGTCCAGTCCCGTTCCCCCGCTCCCCTGAGAGTGATTCGGTGGGTGGCGTTCCCGTGAGCCATCCCTGGTTCTCGGATGCGGACACGCCCCGCGTTCTCGCGCATCGCGGCCATGTCACGGCACGCATGGCGATCGACGGCATCGCGGAGAATTCGATCGCGGCTATCGCGCAGGCCCACGCTGCGGGGGTCCGGTACGTCGAGTCCGACTGCCACCTCACCCGCGACGGCGTCGTGGTGCTCTTCCACGACGCCGACCTCCGGCGCATAACGGGTGATCCTCGACCGATCGCCGACGTCGACGTTCGCGAACTCCGGCGACTCATGGCCCCTCGGGGTGGCCTGGCGATACTCGACCAAACGCTCGAGGCCTTTCCGACGCTGCGCTTCAACCTCGACGTCAAAGCGCCCGGGGCGGCCGTTCCCGTGGGCCGCACGGTCGCCGAGCATGGTGCGCGCGTGCTGCTCACGAGCTTCTCGGATCAGCGTCGCCTCGCGGCGCTCGCGGCTGCCGGAGCTGCTTCGACGGGTGTACGACCCGCGACATCAGCCGGAACCGGCACGATCGCCAGGCTGCTCGGGGCGATCGCCCTCGGCTCGGCTCGAGCCGCCCGCCGCTTGTTCACCGGCCTCGACGCCATCCAGATCCCGGAGCGTCAGGGCCGGTTCCGTGTCCTCACACCGCGCCTCATCCGCGCGGCGCACGAGTCCGGAGTCGAGGTGCATGTGTGGACCGTGAACGATCCGGACGACATGCGGCGCCTCGTGGCGCTGGGTGTGGACGGGATCGTCACAGATCGGACGGATGTCGCGCTCGACACGCTTCGGATGAACCGACCATTCTGACACCCGCAACACTGTGCGTTCACTGGGAATGACGGACGCCTGCGGCCCGTTCGGATGAACCATCCAGGTCAGGACGTTATACCGGAAGGAGGAGTCACGAAGGCTCCGTTATACACACGCCGAGGAGACCACACGATGGCAGATCGCAGCCTACGGGGCATGCGTCTCGGCGCCCAGAGCCTACAGAGCGAAGAGGGCGTCGTATTCATGGAGCGCACGGAGTACACGTACGCGTGTACCGTGTGCGAACGACAGACGAAACTGGTGTTCGCGGCCGATGCCGAGGCGCCGGAGGCCTGGGAGTGCCGCACGTGCGGTGCCGAGGCCGCGCTGGTCGTCGACAACGAGGCCGTGACGATCGATCACAGTTCCGACAAGATCCCGCGTACGCACTGGGACATGCTGCTCGAGCGCCGTTCTCGCGCCGAGCTGGAGGAGCTTCTCGAAGAGCGTCTCGCGTACCTGCGGGCCCGCCGCGGCGCCGGCCAGAACCCGGACAGCCTGCTGCTCGGGGCGTAGAGCCCACACGACGCAAGGAGAAGGGTCGGATGCTGCGGCATCCGACCCTTTTTCGCGTGCTCGGCCACGAGACTGGCCGAGTCGCCCCTCACCTGATGCGGCGCCGCGGACGCACGGCGATCCCCGCGGCAAGCAGACCGAGCAGGCTGCCGCCCGCGATGACGATCGGAACCGCCTCGCCGAGCACGACGGCCGGGGTGAGTCCCGTACGGAGCGGCACCGAGGTGAGCATGTGCCCCGCCACGTCCACCGGCAGCCCGTCGATCTGGCTCCCGTCGGGTGCGATCACCTGACTCGTGCCGACTGTCGAGAGATTGACCACCGCACGACCCGTCTCGATCGCGCGCATGCGGGCGAACGCGAGTTGCTGAAGGTTCTCGTCGGTGCCGCGGAAGTCGGCGTTGTTGGTCTGGAACATGTAGACCTGCGCGCCATCGCGCGCCCCCGTCCAGATCACCTCGTCGTAGATCACGTCGAAGCAGATGGCCAGCCCCACCCCGACGCCGCCGACGTCGAACATCGGCGTGGCCGTTCCGGGCGTGTACTCGCGCTGGATCAGATCGATCAGGTCGGGCGCGAACAGGCGGTAGAACCAGCGGTCCGGCACGTACTCACCGAACGGTACGGGATGCCTCTTGTCGTAGGTCGCGACCGCTCCCTCCCCTGCCTCCCAGAGCATCGAGGAGTTGAAGAAGAGTCCGCCGCGTTCCGATGCCGCGTTCATGATCAGGGGCGCGCCGGCACGTTCGGCGACGGCATCGAGCACACGCGCGGTGTCGGCGTTGTTCTGCGGATCGGAGTCGACGCCCCCCTCGGGCCACAGCAGGACGTCCATCTGCTCCCCGTAGAGCGGCCGGGTCGCGGCGAGTTGAGCGTTCAGCACGGCACCCGCCGGCGCGCGGTCGAAATACCCGGACGGCCCGTTGCCCTGCACGGAGCCGACACGCATGGTTCCTGCATCCGTGGTCGGGAACTGAGGCGTGACCGCCAGGACCAGAACGATCGAGGCGGCTGGCAGGGCCGTTCGCAGGTCGGTGAATCGCGCAGCGCGCACGTACTCGATGACGGCGGCGCAGAACGCCACGACGAAGAAGCTGAGGCCTGTGACGCCGACCCAGGACGCCAGCTCGGCGAAGGGTCCGTTCGTCTGCGTGATACCCACCCGTCCCCACGGATATCCTCCGTAGGGCCACGAGCCGACGACGAGCTCGCGGACGCACCAGAGGCCCGCGACGATGAGCGGCAGCACGATGAGCCGCGTCCAGAGCGACGGCAGGGCGCGAGGCACCCAGCGGTACGCGAACGTGATCGTCACCGAGAGCACGGCCGTGATCGCGGCCTCGAAGAGCGACAGCGCGAGCCACGGCACAGGACCGAGGTACCGCGCGGTGAAAACCTGGTTCGTCAGGAAGAACGGTGCCGCGAAGGCGAACCCGACCAGGATCGAGCCCGAGGCGCGGCGTCCGATGATCGACACGAGTGCGAGGACGACCGCGACGAATGCGAGGGGCCACCATGCGACATCCGGGAAGGCGAGATCGAGACAGAAGCCGGCTGCGACCGAGGCGAGTACGGCGGCCCACAGGGGCAGCACCGGGCGCACCTCGAAGCGTTTCGCCGGCATCCGATAACCCTACGCGGACGCGATCAGACCGCGCTGTACGCGACGATGCCGCGTCGCACGCCGTCGAGCGCGGCACGCGCCGTACGTCCGAGGTCGCCCTCCGCGACGATCGAGAGCTGATCGAGCAGGTCGATCGTCTGCTTGCACCACCGCACGAAGTCTCCGGCCGCCATATCCGCGTCTTCGAGCACACGGTCGAGAGGCATCCCTCGAGCCCACCCGCGCATCGCACGAGCCAGACCGGTCGCGAGCGGTTCCGAACCCGGCAGCCGGTGCTCGCGCTCGAGGTCGTCGAGATCCGACCAGAGCTCCTCGGTCGCGCTGAGAGCGACGCGGAATTCACCTCCCGGCAGGCCGTGCTCGCCTGGTCCGGCGGAATCGCGGCGAGGCTCGTACACCAGGCAGCTCGCGAGGGCGGCCAGGGCCGGCGCATCCAACCGATCCCACAACCCGCGCCGCAACGACTCGGCGACCAGCAGGTCGCGCTCGCCGTAGATGCGACGCATCGTCCGCCCTGCTTCCGTCAGCGCCGTTCCGCCGTCCTCGCCGACGCGCAGGTAGTCGAGCGCGGCCAGCACGTCCGTCACACGGTCGAACTGGCGCGCGACCGTGCCGGTGCGTGTGTCGATCTCACGCCGCGTCTTGTCGACCTGACGCTTGAGCTTCCAGTACCGCTCGGCCCAACGCGCGTGCGCCTCGCGATCGGGACAGGTGTGAGACGGATGCCGCTGCATCCGCGTGCGAAGGTCGCGAATCTGCGCTTGCCTGCGCTCACGCGCAGCCTTGGATCCGAGGAACTCGCCGCGGTTCTGCTTCTCGAGATCGCTCAACTCGCGACGGATGCGCGAATACTCGGCGAAGTCGCCCCGATCGCAGGTCATCGCCTTCTCGTAGCCGGCGAGTGACTCCTCCTGCTCGCGCACCTGCCGCGCGAGGCCGACAACCGCGCGGTCGGCCTGGAACTGGGCGAACGAGGATTCGAGCAACTCACGGGCCCGGGCGCGGCCGTACCGGTCGATCAGGTTGACCGCCATGTTGTAGGTCGGACGGAAGCTCGAGTGCAGAGGGTACGTGCGCCGCGACGCCAGAGCGGCCACGGCCTGCGGGTCGAGCCCCTCGGTCCATTGAATGACCGCGTGGCCCTCGACATCGATTCCGCGGCGGCCCGCGCGCCCCGTCAGCTGGGTGTACTCCCCCGACGTGATCGCGACTCGAGCCTCGCCGTTGAACTTCTCGAGCTTCTCGAGCACGACCGTTCGCGCCGGCATGTTGATGCCGAGCGCGAGGGTCTCGGTCGCGAAGACCGCGCGCACGAGCTTGCGCTGGAAGAGTTCTTCGACGACCTCTTTGAAGGCGGGCAGGATGCCTGCGTGGTGGGCCGCGACGCCGCGCTCGAGGTTTTCGCGCCACTCCCAGAAGCCGAGCACGGCGAGGTCCTCGTCGGGGAGCGTACGCGTACGGTCTTCCACCACGGCACGGATCTCGGCGCGCTCTTCGGGAGTCGTCAGGCGGAGGTTCGCGCGTCGCACCTGCGCGACGGCCTGCTCGCACCCCGCGCGGCTGAAGATGAAGAAGATCGCGGGCAGCAGGTTGTTCCGGCGGAGCAGCTCGACGACGTCGGGACGGTCCATCCGTTCGATGCGTTGGACGTTGTTCGGGCGGACCGGGCGCTGACCGCCGGGCCGTTGACCAGCCTTGTGCGGGCGCCCGCGCGTCGGTTCGTAGCGACCGGCCTGCCGACCGCTGTTCATGCTCTGGGCCCGGCGGTTGTTCTCGAAGTTCGGTCCTTTGACCGATCGGATGCGCATCAGTTCCTGGTTGACCTGCGCGGTCGCGATGCCGGCCCGGTCGTCGAAGAGGGGAAGGAGGTCGCTCCGCACCAGCACGTGCTGTTCGAGCGGCACCGGACGGGTCTCGGACACGATCACCTCGGTGTCGCCGCGCACGGTGTCGAGCCAGTCACCGAACTCCTCGGCGTTCGACACGGTCGCGGACAGCGACACGAGTCGCACCGAGCGGTGCAGGTGGATGATCACTTCCTCCCACACGGCGCCGCGAAAGCGGTCGGCGAGATAGTGCACCTCGTCCATCACCACGAACGAGAGGTCACGCAGCGCCGGGGAATCGGCGTACAGCATGTTCCGCTGCACCTCGGTCGTCATCACGACGACGCGCGCGCTGCCGTTGATGTTCGTGTCCCCCGTGAGCAACCCGACGTGGTCGGCGCCGTAGACCTGCTGGAGTTCGCGGAACTTCTGG
>CAYZEL010000040.1:0-15357 GCA_964477515.1 uncultured Microbacterium sp. | reverse complement strand
TCCGACGCGGCCAGCATACCCACAGAGCTGTCCCGCGCAGCATCCCGACGCACCCCATGGCGCGGCGGCGTCAGCGTCGAGACCCCGACACGCGGCGGCGGAGGCCCGGTGGGTTGCCGTCAGCGCGTGCAGGTCCCGGATGACACGGGACTCCCCCACCCGGCAGCACCCGCCACGATCGGCGCGAGTTCCGTCGACGTCGAGGCGTATCCCCGCGTTTCCGCGTCGCCGCCGCGCGCGAACACGAGTCCCGCGACATCACCCTGGGCTGTCAACAGCGGGCCGCCGGAGTTCCCGGGCCGCACGTTCGCGTCGAGTGTGTAGATCTCGCGCGGGTTGGACGAGTCGTCGTAGATATCGGGAACGGGCACGATACCGACCGCGAGCACCGCAGCGGACATGGACTCGAACGGACCCCCGTGCGGATACCCCTGCACGGCGGCCGAGGAGCCGGCCGGCAGCACGGGTGCGACCTCGAGCGGATCGGCTTCGAGGTCGTCGACGGCGATCACCGCGATGTCGTCGACGGGATCGAAGTAGACGACCTGACCGTCGCGCGCCTCGCGACCGGGTAGCTCCACGACCGGGCGATCCACGCCCGCGACGACGTGCGCGTTGGTCACGACCCGGTCTTCCGCGATCACGAATCCCGAGCCGCTCGAGCTGATACCGCAGGCATATGCCACTCCGGTAATACGGGCCACGGATGCGGCGGCCTCCGCGAGTTCGGGATCGTCGAGCCGGACGGGGGGCTCGACGACGGCCGTGCCGGGCAGCAGCAGGCCGCCCAGTGTCGGTATCGCGTCCCCGAGCACGGCGCCGCGCAGCTCGGCCAAGCCCGCCTGGAGGGGGCGGGGCACGAGGTTCTCGATGACGGTCAGCACACGGGACGACGCGATCGCGGTCGAGACGACGGGGGTCCCCGTCGCGGCGAGCCCGGAGCCGACGAGAGATACCGCGAGGGCCGCCGCCACGAGGGTCAGTCCTCCGCCGAGCACGCGGTCGACGCCGCGCAACGGTGTGCGGTCGACACCCCGGCGGAGAGCGGTGCCCGCCGCCGAGCCGAGCGCGGCGCATCCCGCCAACAGCAGCAGCGTCGCGACGAGCGCGGCGAGCGCGCGCCAGATCGGCCATGGCAGCGCCGCGGTCACGAGCGGGATCAGCCAGTACGCCGCGACCGCCCCGATCCCGAGCCCGACGAGGGTTCCGAGGCTCGCGAGAAGGCCTCGCTGAAACCCGACGATGAGAGCGACCACGAGCAGAACGAGCACGACGATGTCGACGATCTGCACGCCGTGCTCCCTCCCTCGCACCCGGACCTGCGCGTGGAATCGGCGCGCGCAATCCCACAGTAAATGGCATCGCTGAGAAGTCGCGGCAGGCGCCGCCCGCGGCGCTTTCGAAGGCTTTCTCCGGATGCCACGGCATGCCGTCTTCCCGGGCACCGAGTCTGCCCGATCACGCCGAGATCGCCCATTATGCGCGGGGATTACCGGGCTCTTTCGTCACCAACAGGCGCGCTCGACGGGGGAAACCCGGCAGGGGGTTTGCCTTCGAGTCAACGTGACACTAAGATCGGTGGCAGTTAAAGTCACCGTGACACAAACTGTTAGGAACATGACTCTTCCTCTCACCCATTCGCCCGACGCGTCCGACGCGGCTTCGCCCGCGACGGGCGCCGATGCGACGCGTGTGGCCGTGTCGACGGTGATCTTCACGCTTCGGCGACGTGCCGAGGACGACTCGGCCGCCGTCGTGCTGCCGCTCGTCCGGCGCACCCGCGACCCCCACGCGGGGCTCTGGGCTCTGCCCGGTGGATGGCTGGACGCGAGGGAGGGACTGGATGCCGCGGCATCCCGCACCCTCGGTGAGACGACGGGCCTCTCACCCAGCTATCTGGAGCAGTTGTATGCGTTCGGCGATGTCGATCGCTCGCCCACGCGGGTCGTCTCGATCATCTACTGGGCCCTGTTGCGCTCGGCCGAGGTCGACGCGCAGGTCGCGGCTCATGCGACAGCGGGCGATGCCCCCGAGAACGTCGCCTGGTTCGACGCCGCCCACCTGCCGATCCTGGCCTTCGACCACAACCAGATCGTCGAGTACGCCCTCTGGCGCCTCCGCAACAAGGCCGGGTACTCCCGCATCGCCCACGGCCTACTCGCCGATGAGTTCACCCTCGCCGAGCTGCGCGAGGTGTACGAGTCGATCCTCGGCCGCAAGCTCGATCCCGCGAACTTCCGGCGCCAGGTCGAGAACTCCGGAACGCTGATCCCGACCGATGGCTTCCGCACCGGCAGCCATCGCCCCGCCCGTCTGTACCGCTACAACCAGGATGTGGA
Source organism: uncultured Microbacterium sp. (assembly GCA_964477515.1). GTDB lineage: Bacteria > Actinomycetota > Actinomycetes > Actinomycetales > Microbacteriaceae > Microbacterium. Next base: position 13,018 of record CAYZEL010000040.1, on the reverse strand, counting down.
GCTGGCCGAACGCGGCCCCCTCGCGACACCGACGTCGGCCCGCCCATCGGGCCGCGCATCCTTCGATTCGAGGACGATATGAACGCCACCCCCCTCACGCTCTCCCCTTCTGTCGATCACGAGATCCAGCGGATCACCGCCGGCCTCTCGGATGCGGAGACCTGCAACACCGACCTCGCCGCGGGGCCGTGGAACTTCGACGGACGGCCCGGATACGGCCCCGGGTCCTCGATGGGCGATGTGATCCCGGTCGGCTCCCCCCGCCAGGGCGAGTTGCCGGTCGCGTACCGCGAGGCATCCGAAGCGGACCTGAACGAACGCATCCTCGCCGCCAAACGCGCTCTCGGCGACCGGGTCGTCATCCTCGGGCACTTCTATCAGCGCGAAGAAGTCGTCGTGCACGCCGACTACCTCGGCGACTCGTTCCAGCTCGCGAACGCGGCGCAGGCGCACCCCGAGGCCGAGGCCATCGTGTTCTGCGGGGTCCACTTCATGGCCGAGACCGCGGACCTGCTCTCGCGCCCGGAGCAGGCGGTCATCCTGCCCAACCTCGCCGCGGGGTGCTCGATGGCCGACATGGCGAACATCGACCAGGTCGAGGACTGCTGGGAGCAGCTCGAGGATGTCTACGGGCCAATGGATGCCGTCGATGCGGATGGCCGAGTGCCCGTCATCCCCGTGACCTACATGAACTCGTCCGCGGCGATCAAGGGCTTCGTCGGTCGACACGGCGGGATCGTCTGCACCTCGTCCAACGCCCGTACCGTCCTCGAGTGGGCATTCGCCCGCGGGCGCCGCGTGCTGTTCTTCCCCGACCAGCACCTGGGGCGCAACACCGCGAAGGCGATGGGGGTCCCGCTCGATCGGATGCCGATGTGGAACCCCAACCGGCCGCTCGGCGGCAATGACGAGGCGGCACTCGAGGATGCTCGCGTCATCCTCTGGCACGGGTTCTGCTCGGTGCACCGCCGCTTCACGGTCGACCAGATCGACAAGGCACGGGCCGAGCATCCCGGCGTCCGCGTGATCGTCCACCCCGAGTGCCCGATGCCGGTCGTCGATGCGGCGGACGAGGCCGGGTCGACCGACTACATCCGCAAGGCCATCCAGGCCGCGACCGAGCCCACCACGTTCGCGATCGGCACCGAAGTGAACCTCGTGCAGCGGCTCGCAGCGGAGCACCCGCAACACACGATCTTCTGCCTCGACCCGGTCGTGTGCCCGTGTTCGACGATGTACCGCATCCATCCGGGCTACCTCGCGTGGGTGCTCGAGGAGCTCGTCGCGGGTACCGTGCGAAACCGGATCACGGTCGCTGCGGACGTCGCGGATCCGGCACGAGTCGCACTCGAGCGGATGCTGGCGGCCAAGCCGTGACCGGCGGCGTCATGCGTGCGATCGTCGTCGGAAGCGGCATCGCGGGTCTGACCGTCGCCCTCCACGCGGCGCGCAAAGATGTGCACGTCACGCTCGTGACGAAGGACGTGCTCGAGCACGCCAACACCCGGTATGCGCAGGGCGGCATCGCGGGTGTGTTGTTCGCGGACGACCGGGCGGCCGATCATGCTCGCGACACCCTCGCCGCGGCCGCCGGACTCGGTGACCCCGCCGCGGTCGAGGTGCTCGTGTCGGAGGGGCCGGAACGCATCCGCGAACTCATCGCGCTCGGCGTCGCCTTCGACCGCGACGCGTCCGGCTCGTTCGTCAAGGGCCTCGAGGCCGCGCATTCGTACCCGCGCGTCCTGCACGCGGGCGGCGACGCGACCGGCACGGCGATCGAGACCGCGCTCGTCGCTGCGGTTCGCGCCGCGGACGTGGAGATCATCGAACACGCCTTCCTGATCGACCTCGTGCGTGAGCACGACGGCACCGTGACCGGTGTCGATCTGCTCACCGAGGACGGCCGACGGATGCTGCGGGCCGACGCCGTCGTGATCGCGACCGGGGGTGCGGGCCAGCTGTTCGCGCACACGACGAACCCCTCCGTCGCGACCGGCGACGGCATAGCCGCGGCGATGCGTGCCGGTGCGGAGGTCGCAGACCTCGAGTTCGTCCAGTTCCACCCGACCGTGCTCGCGGCGGGCGAGCCGTTCCTGATCTCGGAGGCCGTCCGCGGCGAAGGTGCGACCCTCATCGACGACGACGGCCGCCGATTCTTGTTCGACGCGCACCCCGACGGCGAGCTCGCCCCGCGCGATGTCGTCGCCCGCGCGATCGCGCTGCGGATGCGCGAGCAAGGGGGGCGGCCCGTGCACCTCGACGCGACACGTCTGGGCTCGACTCGATTGGGCCCGAGAGGGCGGGGATCGACGACATCCTTCCTGGCGCGCCGCTTCCCGACGATCGACGCGGCCGTGCGCGAGCGGGGGCTCGACTGGGCACGCGAGCCGATTCCCGTCACGCCCGCCGCGCACTACCTGATGGGCGGGATCGTGACGGATCTGGACGGCCGGACCAGCCTGCCGGGGTTGTATGCCGTCGGTGAGGCCGCGCGCACCGGCGTCCACGGAGCGAATCGCCTGGCATCGAACTCGCTGCTCGAGGGCGCTGTCTTCGGCGCCCGTGCCGCCACTGCCCTGGCCGCCGATGCCCCCGCTTCCCCCTCCGCCACCGCCGCATCGCGCGCCGTCCGTCCCGCTTCCGACGCCCGTCCCGTGAGCCCCGCCGGTCCCGCTCCCCTGGCAGAAGATGCCACCTCCGGCGACGCGACATCGCGCCTGCTGCCAGGCGAGCCGGCCCCGCCGCCGTTCACGCGGGCCGCGCTGCAGCGGGTGATGTGGGAGGGCGTCGGGGGCGTGCGCGACGAGGGCGGGATGCTCCGGGCACAGAGCCTGGTCGATGCCTGGCTCGCGCAGCGCGCCAGCAGCACCAGCACCAGCACCAGCATTGCGGGCCCAGGCTCGCAGGCCGCTTTCGAGGACGACAATCTGCTGCAGCTTGCCGCCGCGACGATCCGTGCCGCCCTCGCGCGCCGCCACTCGGTCGGGGCGCACTACCGCAGCGACGACCCCGTCCACCCGTCCCCCAGCACCACTCGACAAGAGCCCGCGGCATCCGTCGCCCCCGCCGACACCGCCCTGGTGGGGAGTGCAGGATGCTGACCCGCGCCACGATCGATCGCGTCGTCTCGGTGGCGCTCGAAGAAGACGCACCCTGGGGCGACATCACCAGCGAGTCGCTCATCCCCTCGACGGCGACCGCCCGCGCCGAATTGGTCGCGCGCGAGCGCGGCGTCTTCAGCGGCGGCGACGTCTTCGCCGCCGCTTTCCGGCTCACGGATCCCGCGATTCGCGTCACACTCGTGGTCGCCGATGGCGACGAGTTCGTCCCGGGAGCGGTCCTCGCGATCGCCGAGGGCCCTGCGCGGGGCGTGCTGACGGCCGAACGCGTCGCCCTGAACTTCGCACAACGGATGTCGGGAATCGCCACCCTCACGGCGCGCTTCGTCACCGAGGTCGCCCATACGGGTGCCCGGATCGCCGACACCCGCAAGACCACGCCGGGCCTGCGCGCCTTCGAGCGCCACGCCGTGACGAGCGGCGGCGGCCACAACCACCGGCATTCCCTCTCGGACGCGGTGATGGCCAAAGACAACCACCTCGCGGTCCTCCAGCGCAGCGGCGTATCGGTCACGGCCGCCCTGCAGGGCGCGATCGCGCGACTGCCGCACACCACGCACGTCGAGGTCGAGGTCGATCGGCTCGACCAGATCGAGCCTGTTCTCGCCGCCGGCATCGGGACGATCCTGCTCGACAACTTCTCGATCGATGACCTCCGCCGCGGCGTGGAGCAGGTCGCGGGCCGCGCGATCGTCGACGCGAGCGGCGGGGTGCGGCTCGACACAGTGCGGGCGATCGCCGAGACCGGCGTCGACGTCATCTCGGTCGGAGCCCTGACCCACTCGGCCCCCGCACTCGACCTCGGCCTCGACGTACGGGTGGACGACCCGGACGCCGACGATTCGACGACCGCCGAGACGACCGCCGAGAGCTGACGCACATGCTGTATCTCGACAACGCCGCGACGACACCGGTTCGCCGCGAGGCGCTCGACGCGATGCTGCCGTATCTGACGACCGAGTTCGGCAACCCCTCGAGCCACCACACCGTCGGCGAGCGCGCCGCCGGTGCACTCGCAACGGCCCGTGCGGCGGTCGGCCGGGTGCTGGGCATGCGGCCGAGCGATGTCGTCTTCACGTCGGGCGGCACCGAGGCGAACAATCTCGCCGTCAAGGGCATCGCGATCGCCGCACAACTGGCCCGCGACGCCCGCCACGTGATCACGACACCGATCGAACACGAGTCGATCCTCGAGTCCGTCGACTATCTGCGTCGTGTCCACGGCTTCGCGGTCACACGACTCCCGGTCGACGCATTCGGACGGGTCGACCCCGCCGACCTCGAGGCCGCACTCCGCGACGACACGGCGCTCGTGAGCCTCGGCTACGCCAACAACGAGATCGGGACGATTCAGGATGTCTCGACTCTCGCCGCCATCGCCCGCGCACGTCGTGTGCCGATCCACATCGACGCGGTGCAGGCCGCGGGATGGCTGGACGTGTCGGCCGCCGACCTCGGCGTCGATGCGATCTCGATCGCCGGGCACAAGTTCGGCGCTCCGCCGGGAACCGGCGCGCTCGCCGTTCGCGGCCGGGTTCCGCTCGAGCCCCTCATGCACGGTGGCGGTCAGGAACGCGGCCGCCGGAGCGGAACCGAGAGCGTCGCCGGCGCGGTGGCGCTGGCGACCGCCCTGACGCTCGCTGAAGCCGAGCGTTCCGATGTATCCGCGCGGGTCACGGCGCTCCGCGACGGGTTCATCGCACGCGTTCTCGACACGGTGCCCACGGCTCGGCTGACGGGCGACCCCGTGCACCGGCTACCGGGCACTGCCAGCTTCACGTTCGCGGGTACGAGCGGCGAAGCCGTGCTGCTCGAGCTCGAACGACGGGGCATCGTGTCCTCGAGCGGGTCGGCGTGCGCGGCCGGCAGCGACGAACCCTCGCACGTGCTACTCGCGATCGGCATTCCCGCCGAGGTGGCGCAGACATCCGTCCGCTTCACCTTCTCGGCGCGCCTGACGGACCCGCTCGACGTCGTCGCCGAGACTCACACTCTCGCCGACGCCGTCGCGGCCTCGGTCTCCGCCGTACAATCGGCGGCATGAGCATGGGCGATGCGGTGGGCGACGCGGTCGTCACGCTCGTCGTGGCGGGGTTCGATGTCGCGCCTTATGCCCGCGAGGCGCTGGAGTCGGTGCGAGCACAGACCCTCACGACCTGGCGCGCGATCCTGGTCGACGACGCCTCGACCGACGGCACGCGAGAGATCTTCGCCGACGCCGCCGCCCGGGACGACCGCTTCGTGCTCGTGGAGCCGTGGGACCGCCGGGGGCTCGGCGCAGCCCGCAACGTGGGACTCGACCGCGTGCGCACCCCGTTCGTCGGATTCCTCGACGCCGACGACATCCTCGTTCCGGACGCCCTCGCCCGGCTCGTGGGGACGCTCGAGCGGACGGGCAGCGACTTCGCGGCCGGTGCGTACGTGCGACTGAGGCCGCAGGGACCGGGATATACGGTCGGCGCGGTGCAACCGTGGGTCGCCGCCGCGACCGACCCCGAACGCTCGGCGACGACGATCGATGACCACCCCGAGGCATCCGGGAACATCGTCGCGTGGTCGAAGGTCAGCCGCACCGACTTCTGGCGGCGAACGGGACTGCGCTTTCCCGAGGGTCGCCTCTACGAAGACCAGATCGTGGCGCAGGCCATGTACACCCGCGCGCGGGCGTTCGACGTCATCCCCGATGTCGTCGTGCAGTGGCGGGTGCGACCGGACGGCTCATCCATCACCCAACGCGAGGGAGAGCTGTCCGTGCTGCGCGACGCGGTCGACGCCATGAGCGCCGGGCTCGGGCTGCTGCGGGAGGCGGGCGCCGCACGAGCCGTGCAGGCCCGCGCCGCCTTGATCCTGACGATGGACGTGCCGCGACTCGCCGCGATCGCGCGCGAACACCCCGACGACGCCTACCGCCGCTCGCTCGGAGCATTCACGCGAGACGTCTGGCTCGCGGCGGATGAGGCCACCCGCTCCACGCTGGGCGCGGACGCGGCCACGACGGTCGCCGCGGTCTCGCTCTGGTAGACCCCGTCCCTGATGCGAGCGCCGCGCCCGCCAGCACCGGTAACTCCGATCGACGACGCGAGGGCTGCAGTTCTCGGCATCCGCTCCATCGATCGACGTAGCGGATGTCCCGAACTGCAGCCCTCGCGGTGCTCGGGGTCCGGGCAGGGCCCGGTCAGACTCGTCAGTGCGCGATGACGGGCTCCGCTGCCGCGTTCGGGCGACCGTGCGCGAGCGAGATGCCATCGCCCCGCCGACGGTAGAGCAGCGCGGCGACGACGAATCCGACCGCGAAGAAGCCCGCACCCCACCAGTAGGCGACGCTGTAGCTCTGGATGGCCGCCTCGGCGAGCACCTCGGGGGTAGCCGGGCCGTTGGCCGTCACGTACGCAGTCAGGGCCGTCGCGGCCAGGGTGTTCAACAACGCCGTGCCGATCGATCCACCGACCTGCTGGCTCGTGTTGACCATGGCCGACGCGACACCCGCGAACCGCGGATCGACGCCCAGCGTTGCGGTCTGCATCGCCCCGGGCATGATCGATCCCATCGCGAGCCCCATCACCATGAGCGCAGGCAGGATGTCGCCGATGTAGCCGCTGTCGTGGCCCAACCGCGTCAGGAGGACCATTCCGATCACGCCGAAGATCATGCCGATCGGCACGATGGTCTTCGGCCCGAAGCGCGGCAGGAAGATGTTCGTCGAGAGCTGCGCCGCAAGGACCAGCATCACGATCATGGGCAGGAACGAGAGCCCCGTCTGCATCGCCGTGTAGCCGAGGGAGACCTGCAGATAGTACGTGACGAACAGGAAGACCCCGAACATCCCGGCTCCGGCGATCAGCACGGAGATGTAGGACGCTCCGCGGTTGCGATCGAGCACGATCGGAAGCGGTAGGAGCGGATGACGCGAGCGGCGCTGCCACAGGACGAACGCGATGAGCAGCACGCCCGACCCCGCGAGCATCCCCCACGACAACGGCGAGTCCCAGCCGTCCGTCTCGGCGTTCGAGAAGCCGTAGACGAGCAAGAACAGGGCTCCCGATGCCGCGAGCGTGCCCGGGATGTCGAGGGTCGGACGCGGGCCCGTGCGTGTCACGTGGCCGACGAACAGGATCGCGCCGATGATGGCCACGAGGGCGATGAAGACGTTGATGTAGAGATTCCAGCGCCAGTCGAAGTACTCGGTCAGGAATCCGCCGAGCAGCAGGCCGATCGCACCGCCGGCTCCGTCGATCGCGCCGAACACGCCGAAGGCGCGGGCGCGCTCGCGCGGGATGGTGAAGGTCGTCGTCAACATCGCGAGCGCGGTCGGCGCGAGCATGGCCGCGAAGACGCCCTGGAGTGCTCGGGCCGCGACCAGCACGCCGAAGGTCGGCGCCGCTCCGCCGAGGGCCGATGCCAGCGCGAAGCCGACCAATCCGATGATGAACGTGCGCTTGCGCCCGATCAGGTCGGAGAGCCGGCCGCCGAGCAGGAGCAGGCTGCCGAACGCCAGCGCGTAGGCCGTGACGACCCACTGCCGGTCGCCGTTCGAGAAGCCCAGGTCGGCCTGCGCGGCCGGGAGCGCGATGTTCACGACGGTCGCATCGAGCACGACCATCAGCTGAGCGAGTCCGACGGTTGCGAGAGTCCACCACCGGCGGGACGAGGGCGCCGTGGTCGGAGCGCCGACGGAAGAGGAAGTCTGTGACATGCCGAAAACCATATACGAGAATCGACCGTTCCGGATACCAAGCGTTCTGGATTAGGATGGAACACAGCACGAACAGAGCGCGAACACACGCTCGGACGCCGCGAACACGAGGAGGACCGCGATGACGCAGCCCGCACCCGCAGTCGCCGACGGACCACCGAGCCGCCTGGGCCGGAAGCGCGACCACTCGCGCGACGCCGACATTCTGCAGGCGGCGATCGAGATCCTCGCCGAAGAAGGCTTCGACGGCATGACGATCGAAATGGTCGCGACCCGCGCGAAAGCGGGCAAGGCGACTCTCTACCGGCGGTGGCCCGGCAAGGAAGAGTTGGTCCTCGAGGCGATCGGATGCATGAAGTCCACCGAGCTCGATCTCGGCAGCCTCCCCGACACGGGAACACTCCGCGGCGACCTCGTCGCGATGATCAAGCCGCGCACGACCGAGGAGTCCGAGCGCAAGCTCCGCGTCATGGCCGGGGTCGCCGCCCTGCTGACGCGCGCACCCGAGTTGACCGACGCCGCGAGTGCCGCGCTCATGGGTCCGCGCATGGCCGCGCACCGCATCCTCCTCGAGCGCGCACGGGCACGCGGTGAGGTGCGCGCCGATGCCGACCTCGATGCGCTGTCGCGGCTCCTCCCCGCGATGGCGTCGTTCCGCTTGCTCGTCGAGCGCAAGCCGATCGACCGGGACTTCCAGATTTCGCTGATCGACGGAATCCTGCTCCCCGCCGCCGGGGTTGCGCGCTCGACGCCCTGAATGGCGTGGGGCTCAGCCCAGCCCGCTGGATGCCTCGACCTGGCGCATCGCCAGCTCGGCGTAGAGGCCCCCATCGGCCATGAGCTCGGCATGCGTGCCGGTCTCGACGATGCGACCGCCCTCGACGACGTGAATGACATCGGCGCCCACCACGGTCGACAGGCGGTGCGCGATCGACAGGGTCGTGCGACCCCGGGCCGCGGCATCCAGGGCCTGCTGCACGACCCTCTCCGAGACCGTGTCCAGCGCGCTCGTCGCCTCGTCGAGCAGCAGGACGGGCGGGTCCTTCAACAGCACCCGCGCGATCGCGATGCGCTGCTTCTCGCCCCCCGAGAGGCGATAGCCGCGCTCCCCCACGATGGTGTCGTATCCGTCCGCGAAGCCCTCGATCACGTGGTGGATGTTCGCCGCGCGACACGCGTCTTCGAGCTCGGCCTGCGTCGCATCCGGTTTGGCGTAGGCGAGGTTCTCGCGCACCGTCGCGTGGAACAGGTAGGTCTCCTGCGACACGATGCCGATGTTCTCGATGATCGAGGCTTGGCGGAGATCCCGGACATCGGCACCGGCGAAGAGAACCGAACCCGAGGATGCCTCGTACAGACGCGGCGCCAGGTACAGGATCGTCGTCTTGCCCGCCCCACTCGGGCCGACGAAGGCGACGTGCTGCCCGGGCTCGGCGACGAACGAGACCCGGTCCAGGGTCGGGCGACTCGTGCCCGAGGCATCGGGGTAGCGGAAGCTCACATCGCGGAACTCCACGCGACCGAGCGGCCCCGGCGCATCCGCGACGTCGATCGCGACGGGTGACTCCGAGATCGTCGGCTCGAGGTCGAGGTATTCGAAGATGCGCGCGAACAGCGCCTTGGACGTCTGCAGGTCGAGCGCCACCCGCATCAAGGCCATCAGAGGGAAGAGCAGCCGCGCCTGCACCGTCGTGAACGCCACGATGACGCCCGCGGAGATGTCGACGCTGCCTCCCGTGATCAGCAGACCGGCGACGAGGTAGATGATCGCGGGGACCGACGACATGATGATGCTCACGATCCCGAAGAACCACTGTCCGGACATCGCCTGCCGCACCTGCAGCACGACCTGGTTGCCGTTCTCGAGCGTGTAGCGCTCGATCTCGGCGCCCTGACGGTGGAAGGCCTTCGCGAGCAGGATGCCGGAGACCGACAGGGTCTCCTGCGTGATCGCGGTGAGCTGCGAGAGGGACTCCTGCGTCTGCGCCGCGATGCGCGCGCGCACCTGTCCCACCTTCCGCTGCACGAACACCAGCCCCGGCAGCAAGCCGATCGCGATGAGCGTCAGGCGCCAGTCGATCAGCACCATCGCGACGACCGAGGCGATCACGGTTACGGTATTGCCCAGGATGCTCGTCATCGTGTTGGTCAGCACCCCGGCGACGCCTCCCACGTCGTTCTGCAGGCGGGACTGGATGACACCGGTCTTGGTCCGCGTGAAGAACGACAGGTCCATAGCCTGCAGGTGCGTGAACAGCCGCACCCGCAGGTCGCCGGTGACGCGGTTGCCGACCGTCGAGGTGAGCCAGGACTGCAGCACGTTGAGACCCGCGGATGCCACGAACAGGCCGATCATGAGGGTGACGAGCTCGACGAGCAGTCCGATGTTCGGCCCCGCGTCGCCCGGCGGGAAGAGTGCGGAGTCGAAGATCACCTCGATGATGAGCGCGGGGACGACGCCGATCGCCGCACTGACCACGACGAGCACGGCCGTCACGGCGAGCTTGCCGCGATACGGACGGAACAGGCCGACGATGCGCCGACCCAGGAACGGGATGTCGGGGGCCTCGGCATTGCGCTCGCGCTGGGCGTCGGGGTCGACCCCGCGGGTCAGGCCCCCGCCGAATCCCCCGCGCGCCATACTCATCCGCTCAGCCTAATCTCGCCCACGGACGCCGGATCGGCCGCGGCTAGGATGAGGATGCCGGGGGCCGCGATCCCCCTCCGTCGCGCGCACACGCACGACCCGCATGATTTCCGTCGGCCGCGGGAATGCGATGTCGGTCGTCGCGGTTAGCCTGACTGTTCGCCGTCCTCGGATGGCTATCGCGCCCTGCCCTGAGAACCCTGGAGACGAACGATGTCCTCGACGAGAACCGACAGCGTCCCCGCAATCGGAGGCCCCGCGGTACCCACCGGCAGTGTGCCGGTCGGGGCGCACGGCCTGACCGCCGCCCAGAACCGCATCATCTGGCTGCTGCTGGCCGCCGCCTTCGTCGCGATCCTGAACGAGACGACGATGGGCGTGGCGATCCCGCACCTCATCGACGACCTGTCGATCACGGCCGTCGCGGCGCAGTGGCTGACTACGGCGTTCATGCTCACGATGGCGGTCGTGATCCCGATCACCGGGTTCCTGCTGCAGCGCTACACCACCCGCCAGGTCTTCCTCGCGGCGATGGGCCTGTTCTCGCTCGGCACCCTGCTCGCCTTCGTCTCACCTGGCTTCGAGATGCTGCTCGGTGCGCGGGTCGTCCAGGCGTCGGGTACCGCGATCATGATGCCCCTGCTCATGACGACGCTCATGACGATCGTCCCGCCGCACCTGCGTGGACGCATGATGGGGCGCGTCAGCGTCGTCATGGCCCTCGCGCCCGCGATCGGCCCGACGGTTTCGGGATTCCTCCTCGAGACGGTCGGCTGGCGCTGGATCTTCGGCCTCGTCCTTCCCATCGCGCTTCTCGCGCTCGGCGCCGGGGCGCGTTGGATGACGAACCTGGGTGGGACTCGCAAGGCTCCCATCGACATCCTGTCCGTCGTGCTCTCGGCCCTCGGATTCGGCGGCATCGTCTTCGGCCTGAGCCAGATCGGCGGCGGCCATGGCGGGGACGCCGCTGCGGACTCGCTCTCGACCGTGACCCTCACGGTGTCCTTCGCCGTGGGCGTGATCGCGCTGGCACTGTTCGTGTGGCGTCAGCTGCGCCTCCAGCGCCGCGACCAGGCCCTGCTCGATCTGCGCGTGTTCCTCTCGCTCAACTTCTCGCTCGCGATCTCGCAGATGCTGGTCGTCGCGATGGCGTTCTTCGGCGCCATCACCGTCCTGCCGCTGTATCTGCAGCGAGTGATCGGTGTGACGGCGCTCGAAACGGGCCTGATCGTCCTCCCGGGCGCACTCATCATGGGCCTGCTCGGTCCCGTCATCGGACGTATCTACGACCGCTTCGGCACGCGTGTCCTGCTCATTCCCGGCTCGATCATCTCGAGCGCGACGCTGTGGTTCTACACGACCCTCGCCCCGGATACCCCCGTCTTCCTCATCGTCATCGCCCAGACGATCCTCTCGGTGGGGCTGGCGCTGTCGTTCACCCCGCTGTTCACGGCCTCGCTCGCGTCCCTCGAGCCGCGTCTGTACTCCTACGGCAGCGCCGTGCTGGCTACCGTGCAGCAGGTGGCGGGGGCCGCCGGTATCGCCCTCCTCATCACGGTGATGTCGTCGGTCGCGGCCGGTGCCGTGGCAGAGGGAATCGGCGAGGTCGCTGCAGAGGCATCCGGCGTTCGCGCGGCGTTCATGATCTCGGCGATCGTGTCGACCGTGGCCGTCGCGCTGGCGTTCTTCATCCGGAAGCCCGCGGACTCGGTCGGCGGGCCGGCCGTTCACTGAGCGGTTCGTGCGCCGCGGGAGCGCCCGCACACGCTGTCAAGCCCCTGGGGCCCCGCAGATCGGTCGCGTAGCGTCGCCGACATGACTGATCTCACAGGAAAACGAATCGCCTTTCTCGCGACGGACGGCTTCGAGGACAGTGAACTCACGTCCCCCTGGGACGCCGTCACCGACGCCGGGGCGACCGCCGTCATGATCGCGCCCGAAGCCGGATCCATAAAAGGGAAGAACGGCCACACGCAGAACGTGGACGAGATCTCGGCGTCGGCGGATCCCCGCACGTTCGATGCGCTCGTCCTGCCCGGGGGCGTCGTGAACGCCGATCACCTGCGCATGGATGCGGCATCCGTCGCCTTCGCGAAGGCGTTCTTCGAGGCCTCGAAGCCCGTCGGCGCCATCTGCCACGCGGCATGGCTCCTGATCGAGGCGGACGTCGTCGACGGCCGGACCATCACGAGCTACCCGAGCCTGGCGACCGACCTGAAGAACGCGGGAGCGGACTGGGTGGACGAAGAGGTCGTCGTCGACCAGGGGTTCGTCTCGAGCCGCACACCCGATGACCTGCCCGCTTTCAACGCGAAGGTCATCGAGGAGATCTCCGAGGGACGCCACGAGGGCCAACACGCCTGACCGGCGCGCCCACGTTTCGACGGGCTCCGCGGATGACGCGGGCCGGTCGAGAGATAAGAGGATGTCTCGGATCAGCTGCTGCAGCACGCACCACCGCAGCAAGAGCCCGCGGCATCCTCTGCGTTCGTGATCAGCAGGTTCTTGTCGTCGGAGATGGGCTTGAGGGTCTGCACGGGGGCGTTCTCGGGCGACGTG
>CAYZEL010000039.1:6864-15533 GCA_964477515.1 uncultured Microbacterium sp. | reverse complement strand
CGGCCGCCCGGCACGGCGCTCTCACCCTGTGCGACACGACGCAGGCCACGGGCTGGTTGCCGGTCTCGGCGGGCGACCACGACGCGACGGTGTGCCACACGTACAAGTGGCTCTGCGCACCACGCGGAGTCGCCTTCCTGACCCTGAGCGACCGGCTCGCGGCCCTGATGCGTCCGACGCAGGCCGGGTGGTACGCCGGGGCCGACCCCTGGCACTCCTGCTACGGCGGCCATGCGCAGCTCGCCGACACGGCGCGGCGCTTCGACGTGTCACCCGCGTGGCAGGCGTTCGTCGGGGCCGAGCCCACACTGGAACTGTTCGCAAGCCTCGACGCCGCAGCGATCCGTGAGCACACCGCGGGACTGGCGGACGCTTTCCGCGCCCGCCTCGGCGTGCCGTCGACGGCATCCGCGATCGTGACCTGGGCCGACCCCGAGGGCACGGACCTGGAGCGTCTGGTCGAAGCGGGGCTCGTGGCATCCGGCCGCGCGGGGCGAGCGCGTGTGGCGTTCCACGTCTTCAACGACGCGGACGATGTCGATCGCGCCGCGCGAGCTCTCGGACGCTGAGTCGGCCGGTGCCGGGCTCAGGCCGTGCGGCGCGCCCCGTGCCAGACCAACGTGAGCCCGACGACGACCGCCGCGACCGCGACGACCGCCACGAGCGCAAGGCCGCTGTAGCCGATCCACCCGAGTACCACGCCCGCACCGACCGCCCCCGCGGCGCCGACGAGGTTCATCGCGAGGTCGCTGCGCCCCTGACGCCGGGTGCGCAGCTGCTCGGCCGTCGCCTCGGTCAGCAGCGCCGACCCGGCGACGGTCGAGGCGCTCCATCCGAGCCCGAGCAGGATGAGCGACACCGTCACGGCGCCGGTGACCTCCGACCAGAGCCATGCGGTCAGCAGCGACGCGAGCAGCAACCCCTGCCCGAGCGCGATCGCCCACAGGCGACCGACGCGGTCGGCCAGGATGCCGAAGACCGGGCTGAGGGCGTACATTCCCGCGATATGGAGGCTGATCGTCAGCCCGATCACGGTCAGCGCCGCCCCGTGATGGAGCAGATGCACGGGCGTCATCGCCATGACCGCGACCATCACCCCGTGGCTGGCGGCGACAGCGAAGATCGCGAACCGCGCGAGAGACGGACGATCCGGATGCATCATGGCCCGTGCCCGCGCGTCGTCCGTCCGCTCTGCGCGCAGCCGGGCTGCGAGCAACAGCGGGTCCGGCCGCAGGGCGCTCAGGTACAGCGCGATCGCGAGCACCTGAGCCGCGATCGTGAAGACGTAGGGGCCCGTCAGCGTCGGCATCCCGAGCGCGCCCCCGATCGCCTCTCCCGGACCGACGAGGTTCGGGCCGAGCACCGCGCCGATCGTCGTCGCCCAGACCACGAGCGACAGGTCTCGGCCGCGCGTGGCGTCCGTGGCGAGATCGGACGCGGCGAACCGCGACTGCAGGTTCGCGGCCGTGCCGGAGCCGATGAGCACGAAGCCGACCAACAGCAGGGGGAACATCCGCAGCGACGCCGCGGCGATGACGACGAACACCCCGCCGAGCGCGATGAGCATGCCCGTCGAGAGCGAGATGCGGCGCCCGCGGCGGCGCGCGAGTGCGGCCATCGGCACGGCGAGGGCGGCGGAACCGAGGGTCAGGGAGGCCGTCGCGAGCCCCGACAGCGAGTCATCGCCTGAGATGTCGGCGGCGAGAAGCGCGCCGAGAGAGATCGTCGCGCCGAGCGCCAGCCCGCCGAGCACCTGGCCGGATGCCAGCACGAGCACCGTGCGGCGCTGGATCGCGGCGATGTCCGGGGCGTGGGCGGGACGAGCCGCAGCGGACGACACGGCGGAACCTAGGCGTCGCGCACGGGGTTGCGCAGCACCCCGAGGCCCGCGATCTCGACCTCGACGACGTCGCCGGCCACGATCGGCCCGACGCCGGCGGGCGTGCCCGTCAGGATCACGTCGCCCGGCAGCAGCGTGAACACGGCCGAAGCGTAGGCGATGATGTCGGGCACCGAGTGGATCATGTCGGTCAGCGGCGCCGACTGCTTGATCTCGCCGTTGACACGCGTCTGCAGGGTCGCTGCTACGGGATCGAAGTCGGTCTCGATCGCGGGCCCGAGCGGGCAGAACGTGTCGAAGCCCTTCGCGCGCGTCCACTGGCCGTCGCTCTTCTGCAGATCACGGGCGGTCACGTCGTTGCCGAGTGTGTAGCCGAAGACGTAGTCGAGAGCGGATGCCGCGGGCACATTCTTGGCGATGCGCCCGATCACGACGGCCAGCTCCCCCTCGAAGTCCGTGCGCGAAGACTGGGACGGCCGCACGATGGCGTCGCCCGGGCCGATCACGGAGGTGTTCGGCTTGAGGAACAGCAGGGGCTCAGCGGGAGCCTCCCCGCCCATCTCGGCGGCGTGGTCGTGGTAGTTCTTGCCGACGCACACGACCTTCGAGCGCGGGATCACGGGCGCGAGCAGCGAGACCTCACCGAGCGGCACGCGCTCGCCCGTCGTGCCGAACCCGGCGAACATCGGGTCGCCCTCGAGCACGACCAGTTCGGCCTCGTCGACGATGCCGTAGCGGATGGACTCTTCGTGGCTGAACCGAACGATCTTCACCCGTTCAGCCTAACCACGGGCGGCGCATCCCCCGCGCGCACGGACACAGGCGAAAACACGAGGACAGGCAGATGTGCGACGAATCCGCCTGTCCTCGTGCGTGCGCCTGTGCTCGTGCGACGGGCTCAGGCGTCGAGGCGCAGCATCCAGTCGTGCCTGTCCTCACGGCGGCCGTACTGGATGTCGGTGAGTTCCTCGCGCAGCGACAGGGCGAGCGATCCGGTCGGCTGCTCGTCGAAGAAGGTGCGTCCTTTGAGCCCGCCGATCGGCGTGACGACGGCGGCCGTTCCGCAGGCGAACACCTCGACGATGTCTCCGGATGCCACGCCCTCGCGCCATTCGGCGAGCGAGACCGCGCGCCCCTGAACCTTGTGACCCCGGTCTTCGGCGAGCTGCAGGATCGAGTCGCGGGTGATGCCCTCGAGGATCGAGTCCGACATGGGCGTCACGACGGTGCCGTCCTTGTACACGAACACGATGTTCATGCCGCCGAGCTCTTCGACGTTGCCGTCGGAGTCGAGGAAGACGACCTGGTCGCAGCCGTTCTCGTACGCCTCGGACTGCGGCAGCAGGCTCGCGGCGTAATTGCCGCCGGTCTTGGCCGCGCCCGTGCCGCCCTTGCCCGCGCGCGCGTAGTCCTCCGACAGCCAGATCGTGACCGGCTTCACGCCGCCCGTGAAGTACGCGCCGGCGGGCGAGGCGATCACGTAGTAGTTGACCTTGTTCGCGGGCCGAACGCCCAGGAACGCCTCTTTCGCGAACATGAACGGCCTCAGGTAGAGGCTCTGATCCGCCGCGTCCGGAACCCAGGCGCCGTCGACCTTGATGAGCTCTTCGAGCGACTGGATGAAGTACGACACCGGCAGTTCGGGAAGCGCCAGACGCCGCGCCGAGCGCTGCAGCCGACGACCGTTCTGGTCGGGACGGAAGGTGTGGATCGAGCCGTCCGCGTGCCGGTACGCCTTGATGCCCTCGAAGACCTCCTGGCCGTAGTGCAGCACCGCGGCGGCCGGGTCGAGGCTGATCGGACCGTAGGGCTGGACGCGCGGACGATGCCAGCCACCGCCGACCGACCAGCAGACGTCGACCATGTGGTCGGTGAAGTGCACGCCGAAGCCCGGATTCTCGAGAATCTGCGCGCGCTGCTCGGCGCTCTTGGCCTGGAGGTTCCGTGACACGAGGAACTGCAGGGGCGCGAGACCGGCGTCGCGGTCGCTCCCGGTGCCGGGGTTGTCGATAAGGGTCATGTCAGTCCTGCCGATCGAAGATGGGGCGGCGCGTCATCACAGGACGACGTCGCGAAGCCGGCCGGGTATCCCGAAGGTCTCAGGCTACAGCCGGGTGCATTTTGATTACAGCAGAGCTGTGATCGCGTCGCCGATGGCGCTCGTCGTGCGGGGTCCGCCGTCGCGGTCCGCGATGTCGGCCTCGACCGCGCGGGTCACGCGGTCGGCCGCCTCGGAGAGTCCGAGGTGATCGAGCAGCAGGGCTACGGAAAGGATCGCCGCCGTCGGGTCGGCCTTCTGCTGCCCCGCGATGTCGGGCGCCGATCCGTGGACGGGCTCGAACATCGACGGGAACGCGCCACCCGGATTGATGTTTCCGGAGGCGGCGAGACCGATGCCACCGGTGATCGCACCGGCCAGGTCGGTCAGGATGTCGCCGAACAGGTTGTCGGTGACGATCACGTCGAAGCGGGCCGGGTTCGTGACCAGGAATATCGTTGCCGCGTCGACGTGCAGGTAGTCTACGGCGACATCCGGATGCTCCGCCGCCACATCGGCGACGATTCTCTGCCAGATCGACCCGGCGTACACGAGCACATTCGTCTTGTGCACCCAGGTGACCCTCTTCGAGCGCTTCTCGGCCAGGTCGAACGCGTACCGGACGACGCGTTCGATGCCGAACGCGGTGTTGACCGAGACCTCGGTGGCGACCTCGTGCGGCGTCCCCCTGCGGAGCGACCCGCCGTTTCCCACGTAGGGGCCCTCGGTGCCCTCGCGGACGACGACGAAGTCGACGTCACCCGCATCGGACAGGGGCCCGGGCACGCTCGGGTACAGCTTCGAGGGGCGCAGGTTGACGTAGTGGTCCAGCTCGAAGCGGAGCTTCAGCAGCAGCCCGCGCTCGATGTTGGCGTTCTTCAATCGCGGGTCGCCGGGCACTCCCCCGACCGCCCCCAGCAGGATCGCGTCGTGCGCGGCGATGCTCGCCAGGTCGTCGTCGGTCAGGGTGTCGCCCGTCTCGAGGAACCGCGCGGCGCCGAGCGAGAATCGGGTCTTCTCGAACGAGACATCCGTCCCCGCGACCGCGGCGTCGAGGACCTTCTCGGCCTCGGCGACGACCTCGGGTCCGATCCCGTCACCGGGTATGAGTGCCAGCTTCACGACGCGCGACATTGCTCGATTGCTCCTGGGGTGCAGTGGGACGGGATGCTCCCAGGGTAGTGGCCGCGATCACCCCGGCGATCACGATCAGCAGCGCGCCGATCAACGAGGTGATGACGACTCCCCCGTCGAACGCGTGCGCGGCCGCGCTGCGCAGCGACTCGCCGATCGCGTGGGGCAGGTCTTGGGCAGCGGCCATGGCACCGGCAAGAGTCTCGCGCGAGGCATCCGCCGCATCCTGCGTGAGCCCCGGGGGCAGCAGCAGGTTGGCGCGGTAATACGCCGTCAGGATGCCTCCCATGATCGCCGTGCCGAGCACCGCGCCGAGCTCGTAGGCCGTCTCGGAGACGGCCGATGCGGCGCCCGCTTTCGCCGGAGGAGCGTTCCACAGGATCAGCTCGTTCGAGACCGTCTCGGCCATGCCGACGCCGGCGCCGAGCGACATGAAAGCAACGATGAGCATGGCGAGCGAGCCGTCCCCCGCCGTGAGCGCGACCATCAGGTAACCGAGCACCGACAGCCCGAGACCGGCGGGAACCAGCACGCGCGGCGCGAGACGGCGCGCCAGCGGCACGACGCCGAGCCCGGCCACGATCATGGCCGCGAGGCCGGGAAGCAGTGCGATGCCGGCATCCATCGGGCTGAGCCCCAGGACGAGCTGCAGGTGCTGCGCGACGAAGTACAGGAAGCCGACGAGCGCGACGACACTCAGCAGGTTGACGAGGATCGCCCCGCTGAACCCGCCGCGGCGGAAGAGCGACATGTCGAGCAGGGGGGTTTCGAGCCGCAGCTGACGTCGGACGAACAGCACTCCGAGCAGCACCCCGAGCCCGGCCAGGGGCAGGGCGGGGCCCGTGAACCCCTCGACCGCGAGCGACTTGATGGCCGCGACGAACGGCACCATGGCACCGAGCGAGAGCACGATGCTGAGGATGTCGATGCGGCCCGGGTGCGGGTCGCGGCTCTCGGGAACGAGGATCGGCGCGAGCACGAGCAGCGGAAGCAGCACGGGCACCGCGAGCAGGAACACGGAGCCCCACGCGAAGTGCTCGAGCAGGAACCCGCCGACGATCGGTCCCAGCGCCATGCCGGCACTGAAACCCGCGGCCCAGACGGCGATCGCGAGGCGTCGCTGTTCACGGTCTCGGAAGATGGTGCGGAGCAACGACAGGGTCGCGGGCATGAGCATGGCGCCGAAGAAGCCGAGGCCGACACGGGCGGCGATGAGCAGTTCGGCGGATGGCGCGAAGGCGGCGGCGACCGAGAGCACCCCGAATCCGGTCGAGCCGATCAGCAGCAGCCGCCGACGTCCGAAGCGGTCGCCGAGCGAACCCATCGTGACGAGGAGGCCCGCCAGCACGAGCGGGTAGGCGTCCACGATCCAGAGCTGCTGAGCGCTCGTCGGCTCGAGGTGCAGCGCGATCTGCGGCAGCGCGAAGCTCAGCACCGTGTTGTCGACCGAGACGAGCAGCACGGGCAGCATGAGCACCGCGAGCGCGGCCCACGCTCGCGGTCCTGCCTTGCCGCTCGTCCCCAGCGGAGTCGTGTCAGCGTGCTTCGACGCCGAAATCTGTGTAGCCATGATCCGTTCCGTAAGTAAACCGTCCAGCCGGTATAGTAACAGATATGGGCGAAAACTCGCTGGGCAAGCACTGGGTACGATCGAGCGCATGAGTCGACCCCCGCGCGCCCGAGAGAGCGTGCTCGACGCGTTCGAGGCGATCCTGATCGACGAGGGCGAACGCGCCGCGACGATGGACGCCACGGCGCGCGCCGCCGGGGTCTCGAAGGGCGGGCTGCTCTACCACTTCGGATCGAAGGACGCCCTGGAGTCCGGCGTGATCGACCGGCTCGACGCGCTGGTCACGGACGACATCACCGCCATGACGACGGCGGTCGACGGACCGATCGCCTACTTCCTGCGCACCTCCGTCATGGAGAACGACCCCCTCGACCGGGCGATCCTCGCCACCTCGCGCCTCGCGCAGGGCGGCAACGTCTCGGCGAGCGCCGCACTCCGTCTCGTGCGCGAGCGCTGGGGTGACGCACTGCGACCGCACACGCGGAATGCGGCGGCACTCGATCTCATCATGCTCGTGAGCGACGGGCTCTACTTCAACAACGCCCTCGCGGGCGGGAACATCCCGGGACCGGTCCCCCGTGGCGCCGAGATGGATGCGCTGATCGCCCTGGTCGAGGCATCCGCCGGCCTCTGATCGCGCTCCCTCAAGACGGTGCTCAGGCGCTTATCGGAACCCTGCGCTGATCTGAAGGCGGCCCTGAGCTTTCCCCGCGGTCGCCTTAGGGAGCGGTTCCTAACCTCATAGTCATCACCTCGGATTCGGGCGCTGCTGTACGGGCCGCCGACCGAAAGACTTTTGAGAAAAGGATCACATCATGTCGAAGAAGCTCCTCGCAGGTTCGGTCGCAGCGGCCGCCGGTCTCGCCCTTCTGCTCGGTGGCGGCGGAACGCTCGCCTACTGGAACTCATCGACCGCCGCCGAGGCGCGTGCCATCGTCGCGGGCAACCTGAGCGTCGACGACTCCGGCACCGCGGGTGTCTGGAAGAACGCCGCGGGCACCACGATCGACATCGCCACGTACCGCATCGTGCCGGGTGACGTGCTCACCTACAGCAAGTCGGTCCTCGTCACCGCGGTCGGCGACTCGCTGAAGGCCACACTCGCGCTCGCCCCCGGTTCCATCACCCCGGCCTCGCAGGCCGCGGCGGATGTCGCCCTCGCCTCCCGCCTGACCACGAGCGCGGTCGTCACCGCGACCGGCACCGGAGTCGCCGCCGGCTCCAACGGCACCTATGTCATCACGGCCGGCTCGGCGGGCATCACGTCCCGCGCGGTCCAGGTCGCGGTCACCCTGACGTTCCCGAAGGACGCGAGCTCGACGGCCAACAACGACGCGAAGACCGGTGCTGTCTCGCTCGGTGGCCTCGCGGTCACGCTGACGCAGAACTGAGGCCGCGGCGCGGGGTCGGTGGATCCTCGGATCCCGGCCTCGCGCCGCCACATGTCACGACCACGGCAACCCACGCACAGAGCAACCGAGAGAGAAGGGGGTGAGGGAAATGAACACGCTGACCACACGCCGCGCGTATCGTTCCGCTCGCCGCCGCCGCTCGGTGCTGAAGGCCCTGCTCAGCGGCGTCGTCGCCACCGCGATCGCGGTCACGCTGGCCGTTGCCGGTTCGGGTGCGACCCTCGCGATCCTCAGCTCGAACACGGTCGCGATGCCGAGCACCTCGATCATCGCGGGGACCGCCGTCATCGATGTCAGCAAGCCGTCCGCGTTCACGCTGCTCGCTCCGGGAATCGCCCAGGGCCGCTCCATCACGGTGACGAACACGGGCAACGCGGCGCTCGGCCTGACCGTCGAATCCGCAACGTTCGCCGGGACGCTCGCGGGTTCCACGAACGTCGCGCTGCTGAGCGGTGCCACGACGTGTGATGGTACGAGTGGCACGACCGTATGGACCCGGACGCCGACCGCCACACCCACCGGCGCGATCGGGGTCACCCTCGCCGCGGGCGCCACCACGACCCTCTGCCTCACGATGACGGTCGCCCCCGATGCCCCGGCCACCGTCGCCGACACCTCGATGACCGCAGCCATCACCCTCGGAGGAAAGCAGCCGTGAACGCCTCCGTCAACACC
>CAYZEL010000039.1:3417-6764 GCA_964477515.1 uncultured Microbacterium sp. | reverse complement strand
CTGTCGGGACGGACGCCCCGGCGCAGCAAACCGCATCGGTCGATTCGACGCGCTCGGTACTGGTGCGCGCGCTCGGTACTGGTGCCAGCGCCGCTCTGTTGATCGCGACGCTGCTCATCGCGTTCTTCGTCGTCGCCCTCCCGACCCTCGCCGGCGGCCAGGCGCTCACGGTGCTCACGAACTCGATGTCGCCCTCCATGCCGCCGGGTACCCTGGTGATCGTGCGCCCGACCCCGTTCGACGAGATCGCGCCGGGCGACGTGATCACCTACCAGATCCGCTCCGGTCACCCCGAGCTCGTCACGCATCGGGTCCAGCAGCGCCTCGTCGCATCCGACGGCACGGTTTCTTTCATCACCCGCGGAGACAACAACAACACCGCCGACGCGGAGCCCGTGCACGAGGTGCAGGTACGCGGCACGGCCTGGTACGCCGTGCCACTGCTCGGGTGGGTCAACAACGCCCTGACCGGCCAGACACGTGCTCTCGTCGTTCCGCTGATCGCGCTCGCCTGCTTCGCGTTCGCCGTGTTCGCCTTCGTTTCCGCCGCACTCTCGCGTCATCGCGCACGCCGCGCGAAAACCGTTCAGCAGAAGAAGGATGCCTCGGGCACGGCGGATCTCGTGACAGCGCCGCCGACGCGCGCGTCGCTGCGCCGGAGTTCTCGATGACCGCAGGTGAGCACGGTCGGCGCACCCCGTTCGCGCTCGTTCGTCGACACCCCCTCGCCACGGCTTGGGGGCTCGTCGTGTTCCTCGTCCTGTCGGCCGGCGGCTTCAGCTGGGCGGTCTGGACCGCGCAGTCGACCGTTTCCGCCGCGGCGAGCTCCGGTCGCTTCGGCGTGACGCAGACCGGCCTCGCGACCCTGCAGGCCGAGTACACCAGCGCGAGCCCCTCCCAGACCACCGCGCTCGTCATCAAGAACACGGGCACCATCCGCTCGACTTTCGCGTACACCTTCACCGTTTCGGATGCGTCGCTCGAATCTGCCTTCGTTTCCACCACGTGGGCGACCTCGTCCGCGACACAGTGCACGTCGTCCGCCGCCCCGCCGCCCACGGCGGTCGTCACCCCGTCAGCCGCACCCGCGGCGCTGGGCGCGACGCTGAACGCCGATGCGACCGCGACGTTCTGCGTGCGCGAGCGCCTCGCCCCCGCGGCACCCGCCACGGCCTACGGCGCGACGGTCACCCTCACGGGCACCGCGAGCAACGGCACCGGCAACTGGGCGAAGGCCGCCATGGCCACCGCTGCCCTCCGGCCCGTGGACGACGTCGCCCCCTCGGCGTCGACCGTCACGTTCTCGCAGGTCGCCGCGACGACCGCCGAGGTCGACTGGACCGCCGCATCCGACAATGCCGGCGTCACGAGCTACCGCGTCTACCGCGACGACGTGCTCGTCGCCACCGTGTCTACCGACTCGATGTCGTGGGTAGATGACACGCTTCTCCCGTCCACCGCGTACGCGTACCAGGTCGAGGCACTGGATGCCCGGGGCAACGCGACGTTGAGCGCACGCGCGTCGGTGACCACCCCCGCCGGTTCGTACTACCGCTTCGTCTCCCTCAACTCGGGACGCTGCCTCGGTTCGTCCGCCTCGTCGACCCAGAGCGCATCACAGGTGTACCTCTCGGACTGCATCACGAACGCCGATGGTCAGGGTTGGGGCCTCGCCCCCCGCACGGACGGGAGCGTGCGCATCTACCCGAAGTCGGCGACTGCCATGAGCCTCGGAACGACGTCATCCGATGCCGGATCCAGCGCCGTCGTCCTTTCTGCGGCGGCGGCCACCAACAACCGCTGGCAGGTCCGCACGAACGCGGACAGCACGGTCGGTCTGTACAACGTCGCAGCGAACCGGTGCCTGTCCGCGGATCGAACCATGTGGTTCACGACGGTCATGCGGATTCAGAACTGCGATGCGAACAGCACGGCGCAGAAGTTCGGGCTCCGCGGCTTCGCCCCCGACACGACACCGCCCGTCGCGCCAGCCGTGTCGGTCTCCACCGTCACCAGTTCGAGCATCGCGCTCGGTTGGTCCGGTGCCACCGATGATGTGGGCGTGGTGTCGTACGTCGTCAAGCGCGGCGGAAGCACGATCGCGACCCTCGGGCCCCTCGAGTCGACCTACACCGTATCGACCGGCCTGCGCGGCGCGACGAGCTACGACTTCACCGTCACGGCCGTCGACGCGGCGGGCAACTCGACGCAGAGTCCGAGCGTCACCGCAACCACGTCGGCACCCGCGAACGCCGGAATCTACGAGATCGTCAGCAACGGGTATTGCCTCGATGTGAGCGGCGGCTCAACCGCCAGCGGCACGGCCGTCATCGGCTGGGACTGCCACCAGGGCGACAACCAGCGGTGGATCGCCACCTACCTCAGCGACGGCACATTCCAGTTGTCGCCCAAGCACGCACCGTCCCTCAAGCTGGGCGCGCCCGCGAGCACCGCGGGCTCATCGCTCCAGGTCCTATCCGGCTCGGCGAGGAACGCGCGCTGGGTCGCGTCCTTCGCAGCGGACGGCACCGGGACCCTGACGAACGCCGACACGAACC
Organism: uncultured Microbacterium sp.; assembly: GCA_964477515.1. Lineage (GTDB taxonomy): Bacteria > Actinomycetota > Actinomycetes > Actinomycetales > Microbacteriaceae > Microbacterium. Next base: position 4,206 of record CAYZEL010000039.1, on the reverse strand, counting down.
TGTGCCTCGGCACGAACGGTGCATGGAACGGCAGCGCCGCCGAGTTGCAGACGTGCGGCGACGCCGGCGGCCAGCGCATCACGCTCCGTCCGGTCGCGGTTGCGCCCGGCACCCCGACGGCATCCGTCTCGTCGACCACCGCCACCTCGACCCGCGTGTCGTGGACCGCGGCCGACAATACCGCGACGAGCTACCGCGTATATCGCGACGACGCCCTCGTCGAGACACTCCCCGGCTCGGCGACATCGTGGACGGACGACAGCCTGATCCCGACGACCACCTACCGCTACCAGGTCGAGGCCGTGAGCGGCGCCGGCGCCGCGAAGAGCGCGGCGAGCAGCGTCACCACTGCGGCAGCGACCTACTTCCGTGCCGTTGCCGTGAGCGACGGGCGATGCATGGATGTCTCGGGAGTCTCGACGCAGAGCGGTGCGCGCGTGCACCTCTGGGATTGCATCGCCAACCAGAACAACCAGGGTTGGAGCGCGGCGCCACTGAACGACGGCACGCTGCGGCTGTTCCCGAAGCACGCGACATCGCTCCAGCTCGGCGCATCCAGCTCGGCTCCGGGCACCTGGGTGACCGTGCTGTCCGCAGCCGATGCCGCGAACGCCCGCTGGACCGTGCGCTCGAACCCCGACGGCACGCTCGGGCTGGTCAATGTCGATGCCGATGCGTGCCTCGCCGCCGACCCGGGCTCGGCGAACGGCACGGCGCTGCGTCTGCAGACGTGCGACGCCGGCAGCCCGCTGCAGAAGTTCCGTCAGCAGGCGTTCTGACGTTCTGACG
>CAYZEL010000039.1:0-3317 GCA_964477515.1 uncultured Microbacterium sp. | reverse complement strand
GACGCCGGCAGCCCGCTGCAGAAGTTCCGTCAGCAGGCGTTCTGACGTTCTGACGACCTGACGTTCTGACGCGCCCTCGGCCACGCCGACCGAAGGGCCCCGGAAGCTCCCGAGGCTAGGCCTCGGTGATCTCCAGCTGAACCAGCAGGTCGGCCTGGATCGCCTCGCGCACCTCGTCGAGCAGCTCGTCCGGAACGCGCGAGTCCAGGGTGAGCACCGAAAGCTGCGCTCCGCGCTGGCTGCGCGCAACCTGCAGACCGGCGATGTTGATGCCCGCATCGCCGAACTTCTGGCCGTAGATCGCAACGATCCCCGGTCGGTCCGTGTACAACATCACGATGTGGTGCTTCGCGATCGGAACCTCGATCTCGTAGCCGTTGATGCCGACGATCTTCTCGACCATGCGGGTGCCCGACAGGGTGCCCGCGACCGTCAGGACGGTGCCATCGCTCAGCGTGCCCCGCAGGGTCGTGACGTTGCGGTAGTCCTCGCTGACCGGGTCGACCAGCAGGCGCGTCTCGATGCCGCGCTGCTCGGCGAACAGGGGCGCGTTGACGTACGAGACGTTCTCGCTGACGATGCTCGTGAAGATGCCCTTGAGGGCCGCCAGGCGGTAGACGCTCACGTCGTAGGCCGCGAGCTCACCGCGCACGTCGATGTCGAGGCTCGTCAGCGCCGCGTGCGCGAGCCCGCTGAACACCTGACCGAGCTTCTCGACGAGCGCGATGCCGGGCCGGACGAACGGATCGATCACGCCACCGGCCACGTTGACCGCATCCGGAACCAGGTCGCCCTCGAGCGCGAGCTTGACCGAACGCGCGACCGAGACGCCCGCCTTCTCCTGAGCCTCGTCGGTCGAGGCACCGAGGTGCGGGGTCACGACGACATTGGGCAACGCGAGCAGCGGGGAGTTCTTGGGCGGCTCGTCGACGAACACGTCGAGCCCGGCGCCCGCGATGATGTTCGCGGAGAGGGCGCGGTGCAGGGCGTCCTCGTCGATCAGTCCCCCGCGGGCGACGTTGACGACGTAGGCGGTGTCTTTCATCAGGGCGAGCTCGGCATCGCCGATCATGCCCGTCGTCTCGGGCGTCTTCGGCATGTGGATCGTCACAAAGTCGCTCGTGCGCAGCAGCTCTTCGAAGGGCAGGAGCTCGACGTGCAGCTGCTGGGCGCGCGCGGGCGTGACATACGGGTCGTATGCGACGACGCGCATGTCGAAGGCCTGCAGACGGGCCGCGATCAGCGCACCGATGCGTCCGAGGCCGATGATCCCGACGGTCTTCTCGTACAGCTCGGTGCCGGTGAAGCTGCTGCGCTTCCACTGCCCCTCGGCGAGCGAGGCGTGCGCCGCGGGGATGTTGCGGGCCAGGCTCAGGATGTGCCCCACAGTGAGTTCCGCAGCCGACACGATGTTCGAGGTCGGTGCGTTCACGACCATGACGCCGGCGGCGGTGGCGGCCTTGATGTCGACGTTGTCGAGTCCGACGCCGGCACGCGCGACGACCTTCAGCACGGGCGCCGCGGCAAGGGCCTCGGCGTCGATGTTCGTCGCCGAGCGGATCAGCACGGCGCTCGCGTCGGCGAGTGCGGCGAGCAGCGCGGGACGATCCGTCCCATCCACGCGGCGGACATCGAACTCGGGACCGAGCGCGTCGACGGTGGCGGGCGAGAGTTCTTCGGCGAGCAGGACGACGGGCTTCGTCACGGTGTTCCTTCGTGTTGCGCTGTGTTGCGCGCTCGTGTGCAGTGGTGTCTGCGCCCGAACGCGTGGCGGTTCTTCGACCCCGTGCTCGCGCGCGGGAGTCTCGTGGGCCGCGCCGCACGCCTGCAAGACAACGGGGCGAGGCGAGAAAAAGCCTATCGGCTCCCGGCACACGCCTCGTGCGCGTGACGCCGCTCGACAGTGCTCGACGGTGCCTAACGGTGCCTAACGGTGCTCGACGGTGCCTAACGGTGCTCGACGGTGCCTAACGGTGCTCGACGGCGCTTGACGGCGCTTGACAGTGGTCGACGAGGAGCGGATGCCTCAGCTCACCACGGCGCTCGTGTTCAGGCTCGTGTAGGCGATCACGTTGAGCCAGAACACCGCGACGAGACCGAGCCCGGTCAGCATGACGAGGGCATAGACCGCTACCCCGCGCCGGTAGCTCAGTGCGAACGACACCGCGAAAGCGACCACGGGGAACAGGATCGCGAAGATCCAGATGAACCAACCGAGCGCGTTCAGACCGATCTGGGCGGCCTGGATCGTGTTCCCGACCGCCTGCCACAGCGCGTACGCGTAGAACAGGGCGAAGAATCCGCCGACGGCGACGAGAATCCAGGTGGGCGTCCGCGTGGCGCGGACAGTGTCATCCGTCATCGTCCCACTGCTCCGATCATGAGGAAGGGCCAGGGGATGAGCAGCAGCACCCCGACCGCCAGCCAGAGCCAGCGCACCCACGCGCGGGTCTTGCGCGTGGCGAAGATCGTCGTCGCGAACCAGACCAGCGGCGCGGCCGTGGCGAGCCACAGCGCACCCTGGTACATCGAGTCCGTCACCAGCACCTGATACCGGCCCTGCAGACGCAGTCCGCCGACGAGCCAGCCGATCGCGAAGAGCAGGTACACCCCGCCGAGCACACCGATCGAGACGAGGGCTGCCGTACCCAGGCCCTCCGCCGCGGGTTCTTCCGTCGGGGCGGCGGGTTCGACCGGAGCATCGGATGTCGCGGCCCCTGCCGTCTCGTCCGCCCCCACCGGCGGGGACGGCGTCGGCAGCGGCGGCGGCGTGCGAGGCGCTGCGGGCTCGGAGCCCGGGGCGTGTGTGACCGTCTCGCTCCCCCGACCGACCGGCGTCCACCCCTCGGGCAGCGACTCCTGCGGCGAGGCGGGGTCGGCAGCGACATCTTCGGCCGGGGCGGCGGGTGCCCCGGTGTCGAGCGTGGGGTCGGCGTCGCCCTCCCAACCCCGGGCGTCATTGTCGCGTCCCGGCATGTCCCCAGGATAACCCGGCGCGCACTGCTCCCCTCCGACGGACTCTCGACCTTCGCCCGACGGCGCGACCCGCGAGGGCGACCGAGGATTGCGCCGGGTCAGGCGTCGGGGCCGGCACCGAGCCGTCGGCGGCGACGTGCCGCGAACCACGCGGATGCGGCGGCGATCACCACGAGCAGCAATGACCCCGCGCCGACCCATGGCGCAGGGCCCGAAATCGGGGATGATTCGGATGCCTGGGGCCCGGGCGTCGGGGCCGAGGTCATAGCGTGCCGGGCCGAGGGCGCGGGCGAGGGCGTGATGGTCGCCGCGGCCGCTGCCTCTGCCGCAGCGGCCTCAGC
>CAYZEL010000038.1:14417-15989 GCA_964477515.1 uncultured Microbacterium sp. | reverse complement strand
CCGGCGGCCGCGGGCGGTACTAGGGGGGCGGACCGCAAGGCATGGCATTGCGCGGCAACCTCGGGGACTTCGGCCTGCCTGACGTCTTCCAGCTCGTGACACTGGGCGGGAAGACGGGTGTGCTGCGCATTAAACGCGCCGGCGCCGAGGGCAGCGTCTGGTTCCGCGACGGCGAGGTCTTCTTCGCGCAGTCGGACTGGCACCGCGAACCGCTCGGCACCCGACTCGTGAGCGCAGGCAAGATCACCCCGAGCGCGCTGGTGAAGGCGCTCGACGTCCAGCGCGCCGAGGCGCCCGGCGGCCGGCGACTGGGCCAGGTCCTCGTCGATGAGGGCTACACCTCCGACAAGGTGCTGGAAGCGTTCGTGCAGGAGCAGATCCAGGACACGATCTTCGATCTCTTCCGCTGGGACGAGGGTGACTTCGACTTCGAGACCCTCGAGGACGCACCTGAAGAGGACATCGGGTTGTCCGTCTCGATCGAGAACATCGTGATGGAGGGCTCCCGCAGGCTCGAAGAGTGGAATCGCATCAAGAAGAAGATCCCGTCGATGGCCATCGTGTTCAAGATGGCCACGGCGCCCGGCGAGGGCACGTTCGACATCTCCCTCAAGCCGGTCGAGTGGAACCTGCTTCTCAAGGTAGACGGCACGCGCTCGGTCTCGGACCTCGCCCGCGAGTTCGGGCGGACCGACTTCGAGGTGGCCCGCGTCATCTACGGCCTCTTCTCGGCCGGTCTCCTCGAAGTCGCGTCCGATGATGAGGTGGCGAAGCTCCGGGCGGAGCGCACGGAGATGGAAGCGGTGATCGCCGCCGAGAACGCCCGTCGCGCGAAGGCCGCGCCGGTGGTCGCGGAACCGGTCGCGCCCGAGGCCGCTGCGCCCGGCGACGCGGAGCGTCCCTCCGAGGAGCCCGCGTTCCTGACCGCGGACCAGAACGTCCCCAGCGCCGATGACATGGCCGTGTTCGAGCAGATGATGGGCGCCGTGCTGGAGACTCCGGCGCCTGGTGAGCCCGAAACCGGGCCCGGGCCGGAGCCCGAGCCCATGCCGGAACCTGAACCGGTGCCCGCGCCCGAGCCTGAGCCCGAGCCCCAGCCGGAACCGGAACCTGAGCCCGAGCCCGAGCCCGTCGTGGAGCCCGAACCAGAACCGGAACCCGAACCCGAGCCTGCGCCCGAGCCCGAACCCGAGCCTGCGCCCGAGCCCGGGCCCGAGCCGGAGCCCGAGCCCGAGCCGGAGCCGGAGCCGGAACCCGAGGCCTCCCGACCCGCGTCCGAGTTGCCCGCGTGGGCCATCGAGGCGCCGGACGAAGCCCCCTCGCTCCCGGACGTCGTCGACGCTGAGGCGGCGCCGGAGGCAGACGGCATCGATGCGGCGCTGGCCGCCTTGGCGTCCCGCGAGGCAGCTGCGGCGGAAGCCGCAGCGAGCCAAGCGGCGGCGAGTGAACCAGCGGTCGCCGATGATCAGGATTCGTCCGTGTTCGCCGAGCCGCTGCTCTCGGAGGAGCTGGCCGGCCTGCTGGAGACGCTCGAGTCGCCCCAGCCGTCCGCGCCGCAATCCGACTCCACCG
>CAYZEL010000038.1:0-14407 GCA_964477515.1 uncultured Microbacterium sp. | reverse complement strand
GGGGGTGGCCGAGCAGGGCATGGAATCCGCGCCCGAGACCGAGTCGTTCTCGGATCTCCCCGCGCCGCCCGCGAGCGACTTCGCCGCCGACCTCCTCGCGCTCGGGCTCGGGGAGCTGCCCGCCGAGGAGCTGACCGGCGCGCCTGCGATCGAGTCTGAGGGGCCGCCGCCCGAAGTCGTCGATGTGGCCGCGGACCTTGAGGAGCTCGAGGCGGCGGACGGGTCGACGGGGCCGGAGCTCGTTCTCGACTCGGCGACCGACTTCTCCGACCTGTCGGACCTGCTCGGCAGTCTGGGTGACTCTGAAGACGATGAGAACGTCCCGGGCGTCGAGATTCCCGAGGCGTCTATCGAGGTACCTGAGGTGTTCGCGGTCGACCAGGAGCCGGCCTCGGCGGGCGTCATCTCGACAGACGCCTTCCTCGCGGACTTCGACTCAGGGGATGTCTCGTTCTCTGCGGGCCTCGGCGACGAGTTGACCGCCCTCACCGGCGGAGGGCCTGGTGCCAGGACGCGCCCGTCGGCGACTGCGGCGAAGGTACCGGACGCCGGAACCGACGGCCCGGTCCTGCACCGCGACAGCCACGTCAACCGCGACCTGGTCATGAAGATCATCGATGGAGTCAAGCGTCTCTAGCGTCCGACCCGACAGAGTGAGGCAAGCGTATGCAGTCAGTGAAAGTCGTGGTCACCGGGCCATTCAACGCCGGCAAGACGACCTTCATCAAGGCCGTGAGCGAGATCACGGTCCTGTCGACCGAGCGCCAGATCACCGATGTGTCGGGCGAAGGGCGCGGGGAGACCACGGTCGCGATGGACTTCGGCCGCATCACGATCTCCGACGACGTCGTCCTCTACCTGTTCGGCACGCCCGGGCAGCAGCGCTTCTCGTTCATGTGGGAGACGCTGTCCGAGGGCATGCTCGGCTTCGTGGTCCTCGTCGACGCTCTGGCAGACGCCTCGATCACTGAGGCGGTCTCGATGATCGAGTTCTTCACAGGCATGTCGGACGTGCCGTTCGTGGTCGCCGCGAACAAGGTCGCCGCGGACGACGTCGCAACGCTCTCCAGCCTGCGATCCCGCCTCGGGCTCTCCGAGGATGTGCCGCTTCTGGCCGTGAACGCGCGCGACCGGGAGTCGGTCAAGGGCGTGCTCCTGGGTCTGCTCTACCAGATCCTCGACAGCATGAGCTGACAGGTGGACACGCGGATCGTCATTCTGGTCGTCGCGTCGGCCCTTCTGGTCATCTCACTCGTGTACTTCCTTGCCTCGGTCTCGGCCGCACGACGGGCGCGGAGGATGCAGTCAGCACCGCCGGCGGCCGCGCCCGAGATCCTGGAGGACGCACGCACGACCAGCGAGATCCTGTCCGCGCCGGTGGATCTTGGGGGATGGGCGCCGCTGTCCGCTCGCCGGGGCTACTCTCAGCAGATCGAGATGCCGTCCGACGAGTTGGATGCCCGGCTGTCCGAGCTGGCCGCGGCGTCTGAAGCGGTCGTGGAGCTCGCCTCGCATCCGGTGCTTACGGGTTCCGTCGCGCCTGTGCCCGAGCCAGTGCCAGTGCCCGTGCCCGTGCCTGTGCCCGAGCCAGTGCCAGTGCCCGTGCCCGTGCCCGAGCCCGAGCCTGTGCCCGTGCCCGAGCCCGTGCCCGTGCCCGCGCCAGTGCTTGCGCCCGAGCCCGTCCCCGAGCCCGTACCCGCGCCCGCGCCCGAGCCCGAGCCGCTGCATGCGCCCGAGCCCGTGACTGCGCCCGCGTCCGAGCCGCTGCCCGTGCCCGAGCCCGTGCCTGCGCCCGCGCTCGTACTCGAGCCAGTGATTGCGCCCGTACCCGTGCCCGAGCCCGCGCCAGTGGTTGCGCCCGAACCCGTGCTCGCGCCGGAGCCTGAACCGGTGTGGCGGCCGTGGGTCTCGACGGAGGAGCCCGCGCCCGAACCCGACCTGCTGGCGATCGAGGCTGCGTTGGCGGCGCCGGTGCTTGAGCCGATGCTCCATGCTCCCGTGCCGCCGATCGACCTCGCGCAGGTCGACTACGATCCCGCCGCGCGGGCGGAGGTCGCGCCGCCCGTCGCGCCGGTCTCGCCCGTCACGTCCCCCATCCCGGAGTACGAGATGATCGCGCCCGTGGAGCTGACCTTCTCCGATGGCGGCAAGCGCGTCGGTATCCGACCGGGAACCGCCACCTTCCTCAAGTACCAGCGACTTGCCGCGGTCCTGATCGGCGACCTGAAGAAGGCCCGCGGGGTCTAGCCCTCGCCTGCGGGCGGTCGCCGTGGTGGCCTCGGCGCTCTGTCGGGCTTGTCTCCGATGTCGTACCATTGACGAAGGGGCGCGACCGCGCGCCCACCTCCTCTCTCCATCCCCAGAAGAGGTGTCTCAAAGACCTTGGCGGAAGCCGGACAGCGTCTCGGTCAGCTGCTCATGAAGGCCGGGGTCATAACCGACGGCCAACTCAACGACGCCGTCGAAGTGCACAAGGCGACCGGCAGCCCGCTGGGCCGCGTGCTCGTGGAACTCGGCTATGCCACACAGGGCGCGATCCTGTCGGTCATGGCGCAGCAGATCGGCATCCCATACATCGACTTCTCCGAGCGCAAGCCGGATCCGACGGCGGTCGCCATCGTTCCAAAGGACCTCGCGACCCGCTACGTGCTGATGCCCGTGGGTTTCGACGAGCAGAACCGTCTTGTCGTCGCGATGGCCGATCCGCAGAACGTGCTTGCGCTCGACGACCTGCGCATCATCACCGGCTACGAGATCCGACCCGCCATCTCCACGAAGGACGACATCCTCGCCGTCGTCGAGGATGCCTACCGGGTCGCGGAGCACGTCGACACCGACGCATGGATGGGCGGGTCCGAGGAGCTGTCCTCGGACGACTTGGATGCCCTGTCCGAGGTCACCTCCGAGGCGCCGATCGTGAAACTCGTGAACTTCATGATCACGAAGGCCGTCGCCGACCGCGCCTCCGACATCCACGTCGAACCGCAGGAGCGCGACCTGCGCGTCCGGTACCGCATCGACGGCGTGCTGCACGAGATGATGCGCAGCCCCAAGAGCACCCAGGCGGCGATCCTCAGCCGCTTCAAGGTCATGGCCGACATGGACATCGCCGAGACCCGCAAGCCGCAGGACGGCCACACCGCCCTGACGATCAGCGGGCACAAGCTCGACTTCCGGGTCTCGACGCTGCCGACCGTCTACGGAGAACGCGTCGTTCTGCGTATCCTGCGCAAGGACTCCATCCTCCTGAAGCTCTCCGACCTGGGCTTCCTGCCGCAGTCGCTCGAGCGCTTCGAAGGGTCGTTCCGCAAGCCGTACGGCGCGATCCTCGTCACGGGCCCGACTGGCTCGGGCAAGTCCACCTCGCTCTACGCGGCGATCAACGTGCTGGGGCTCATCCGCTTCGCCGTCGGCTCGCTCGACGAGGTCACCGCCATCGTGCAGACGCTCGCGTTCGCGGTCGTCACGCCGGAGTTCACCGACGTGAACCTCGTCACCAACGGCGCCACCGACCTGTTCGTCGAGGTCTTCGGTGACGAGGTCGGACGCTCGACCTATGCGGGCATCGGCGTCTCGAGCCTGTCCGGCAACAACGTCTTCGAGATGGTGACCGTCGTCGAGACCCGAACGAGCCCCGAGGGGGAGTAGATCATGCGTATCGACACCCATCTGCACGCCTACGCCGATGCGGCGGAGGGCGAGTACGACCTGACGACCTACCCGATCGTGGAGTACGGCGACAAGGAGGTCGTCTTCGCCGGCGTCGCCGGAACGATCGACGACGCCCTCGATGCCCTCTCCTCGGCGCGCTTCGACTACGCCGCACTGCTCGGCAGCTTCGAACTGCCCGACCTGCCGCATCCGGCGGACGATGCGCGGCATTGGCCCGCGCAACCCGCCTATGCGCACCTGCGCGACGAACTGGTCGCCTACAACCGCTGGCTCTGCGACCAGGGGGTCGCGCACCCGGTACTGCTGCCGTTCGTCACGGCCAACCCCGCGGTCATGACGTCGGACGAGTCGCGCGAGCACCTGAGCGAGGCTTTCGGATCGTGGGGCGCGCGGGGGATGAAGCTCCACCCCATCGCGATCCGCACCTATCCGGACGACCCCGGGATGGAGGGCGTGTACGACGCGCTCGAGGAGGCCGACGCCCCCATCGTCTTCCACGGCGGACCCGACAAGCGCGGGTACGGATGGTCGGTCCCGGGCGCCTTCGCGGGACTGGCCGACCGGCGGCCGGGGCTGAAGGTCGTGGTGGCTCATCTCGGCGGCGCGTCGTGGCGGGACACGGCGGCGTTGGCCGCGGCGTACCCGCAGCTCATGTTCGACCTCTCGGAGGTCGTCATCTGGAGTGGCGCCCCGCTCGCGCCGACTCCCGAGCAGATCGTCGCGCTGGTGCGCGAGATCGGTGTGGAGCGTGTCGTGCTCGGATCGGACTTCCCCTGGTACACGCCGGGCGAGACGGCCCGGATCGTGGAAGAGGACCTGCCGGGCCTCTCGGTCGACGAACAGGCCCTCATCCTCGGCGACAACGCCGCCCGCCTGTTGCGCCTGACCTGAGCCGCGCTCGTCCCCGACTGCGCGAGCGAACGGACGGAACACGCCGTACAGCCCGAGGGTTTACGGCGTGATCCGTCCGTTCGAGTCAGAGCGGCGAGATCGACTCAGGCCGAGCGCAGGCCGCGCTCGCGCAGGAGCGGCAGGATGTCGGTCTCGAACCGTGCCATGCCCGACTCCCAGAGCGGCCAGCCGAGCAGGCATCCGTCGATCCCGACGTCAGCGAGCCATTCGAGGCCGTCCGCGACCTGCGCGGGCGTGCCGATGAGCGGCACGCCGCCGTCGCCCGCGACCCAGTTGAAGCGGCGCGCGGCGGTGGAGTTGTCGCCCGCGACGGCCGCCTCCATGCCCATGATCGTCAGCGCGTTGATCGCGGCGTCGTGCATGCCGTGCTCCTGCGCGTAGTGGTGCAGGAAGTCGCGGGCGTCCTTCTCGGTGTCGCCGTCGACGACGTAGCCGAAGGTCCAGACCTCGATCTCGCGCCCGAAGCGCTCCCGGGCCTGGCGTTTGATGTCGGCGACCTGGGCGGCCGCCTCGTCACGGTCGTCGCGCAGCTTGACGTAGATCACGTCGGAGTTCTGCAGGGCGAAGTCGAGCCCGCGGCCCGACATCGCGGCGTTCATGATGCGCGGGCGCGCGCCGAGCGGCTTGGGCATGGAGTAGAGCCCCTGCAGCTGGAAGTAGTCGCCCGCGACGTCGAATTCGTCCGTCTCGGTCCAGAGCCGGCGCACGATGTCGATCCACTCGTCCGCCATGTCGTAGCGTGCGTCGTGCTCGAGCAGGTCGCCGCCGAACATCGGCATCTCGGGGCGGTACCAGCCCCCGAGCACATTGACCCCAGCCCGCCCGCCGGTCACGTGATCGATCGTCGCGAGCTGCTTGGCGGCGATGACGGGATGCACGATCGGCATGGAGACGGTGGCGAAGATCCGGGCAGATTTCGTGACGGCTCCCACGGCCGCAGCCCAGGTGAGGGTCTCGTACGCATCCGAATGCGGGTTGTGCTCGCCGCCGTAGCCCTTCCAACGCGAGATCGGCACGATCGCTTCGAAGTCCATGGCTTCCGCGGCGAGCGCGAGGTGTCGCACGCGAGACCATTCGGTGGTCAGCGCGCCCGGGATCGTGGTGAACGTGATGCCCGGCGCGAGGTTGGTGCCGAAGGTGCCGAGCTGGAGGCGGTTATTGTCTGGCATGATTGGATCCCATTATTGCACAAATGGATCCGTGACTATGCTGCACCACAACCCGAGGGGGATGTCCATGATCATCGACGCCTACAATACGACCCAGAACGTGCGAGGTCGCTCGGACTACCTCACCGGAGCGCGGCCGGGAGAAGAACCTCCCGCGCACGTGCCGTTCGACCCGCAGCGGATCCTGACGCGGATGGATGCCGCGGGCGTGGACATGGCGATGGTCTGCTCTCTCGCGCAGCGCATCGAGAACGACTTCATCATCGAACTGCAAGAGGTCTATCCCGACCGCTTCATCGGTTTCGGACAGGTTCTGCCGCAGGATGACGACGCTCTTGCCGAGATCGAGCGGATGGCCGAGGCGGGTATCCGTGGGCTGAAACTGCACCCGAGCATGCACGGGTATCACGTTGCCGATCACGGCCTTCTCGATCCCGTGTTCCGCCTCTGCGCCGAGCTCGGCATGACCGTGCTGATCAACGCCCTCGATGATGCGTTCTGCGCCCCTTTCGCGATCGAAGAGATCGCCAAGGATCATCCGGATGTGCCGACGATCATCGCTCACATGGGCGCGGTCTGGAACGTCCCGGAGGCGATCATCGTCGCCGAGCGTCGCCCGAACGTGTACCTCGAGACATCCGCGACCCTCCTCGCCGACGTACGACGCGCCTATGCGCGCGTGGGTGCCGAGAAGATCGTGATGGGCTCGGAGTGGCCGGGCTCGGACTTCGACCTCGAGCGGATGAAGATCGCCAAGGCGATCGCGGACGACGGTGACCGCGCGCTGATCGAGGGTGGGAATCTCGCCCGGATCCTGCGGATCCCGACATGAGTCGACCGGAACTGAGCGGCCCGCCCGCGGGCATGGGGGAGTCAGACGCCGAGCTGCTCTCGGCCGCGCTCGACCTGCTCCGGAGCGTCTACCGGGCCGGTCGACACGAGGTCGCCACGGCGTTCCGGATGTCCGACGGCGCGATCCTCACGGGGGTGCACGTCGACGGGACCGCGCGCCGCAGCACCGTGTGCGCCGAAGGGGTGGCCTCCGGCGCGGCGATCGCCCACGCCGCGGGGCGTGACGTCGGGGTCGTCGCGCAGGTGAGCGTGCTGCGGCGCCCCGCCGGCACCGAGCACCTGATCGATCCGTGCGGGGTGTGCGCCGAGCTGCTGACCGACTACTGGCCGGATGCGCGTGTGTGGGTCACGGAGGGCGACGATGCGCGGGCCGTGCCGGTTCGGGACCTGGTGCCGTTCAAGAAGGTGCGCGAGAGCTGATCGCGCACGCACCGCTCCCGCGAACGTTCGACGGCCGCGATGCTCACTTGTAGACGACGTAGAGCTTGCGGAGGGTCTCGGTGACGGTCCAGACGCCCGTCCATCCGATCGGGAAGTAGGCCGCGTCGCCCGGCGTCAGGTCGACCGGCTCCTCGCCGTCGCGCTGCACCGTCATGGCGCCCGACACGACGTGGATGATCTCACCGCGGGTCAGGAACTCCCAGCGCGATGTGCCGGGCTCGCATTCCCAGATGCCCGAGATGACGGTCTTGTCGTCGTTCATGAACACGACCTTCGACCTCGTCGTGATCGGGCCCGACAGTGGCTCGGCGCTCGGCGGTGCGAGAGGCTTCTCGTCGAGGTCGGCGGGGGCGGTGTCGAGAGGGCGCGTCACGAGAGTCATGATTGGATCCTAAGTGCGCAAGAATGGATCCGCAATCATCGGTGAATAATCGCGGCGAACGGTCCCGGCGACCATCGTGGTGGAGGAGAGGATGCTCGTGATCGAAACCGTGCTCGGCCCCGTGCCCGCAGAGGACCTCGGCCCGACGTCCTTCCACGACCACCTGCTGAGCGACGCGGCCACCCTCCGTCGTGACGGCTCTGTACCCCGCCCCGACGGCGATCGCGTGGGTCCCGAAACGCGCGCGTACCTGCACACCAACATGCTCGCGCTGGCCGACAACCTGCGGCTCGACGATGCCGACCTGGCGGTCCGCGAGCTCGAGGCCGCCGTCGCCGCGGGACAGCGCGCCGTGGTCGATCCGACGTCGTGGGGGCTGGGTCCCGACCACGCCGGCCTGCCCGACATCGCCCGTCGCACCGGCATGACGATCGTCCGCGGATACGGCGACTACGTGATCCGCACCCTCCCGGCCGAGCGGCTGGATCTCGGGGAGGACGGCTGGGAGCGCGACTTCCTCGGCGCCCTGCGGGATCGTGTGCCGGGTGCCGACTACCGGGCGGGGATGCTGGGCATCCTGGGCACGACGGGGGACCTGCCTCCGGTGGAGCGAGCTCTGCTGCGCGCCGCGGCACGAGCGGCCGCACGTACGGGCGCATCCGTGAGCGTGCGTCTCGATCCCGACCGGGTGCGCGGGATCGAGGTGCTCGAGATCTGCGCCGCGGAAGGGCTGTCGGCCGAACGTGTCGTCTTCACGAACGCGGACGAGTATCCCGATGCCGGTGTGTGGGACGAACTCGCCGACGCGGGTGCCGTGCTCGAGATGTGCTTCGGCACCGAGGACTCTCACGGCGACCGCGTGGTGAACATGACGGACGCCGATCGACTGGACTATTTCGTCGCGTTCTGCGCCACGCATCCGGGATCGCGCCATGTTCTGGGTCAATCGGTGTGGACGAAGACCCAGCTGAGCGCGTACGGCGGGCGCGGCTACGGCCATCTCTTCGGCGAGATCGTGCCCGCGCTGCGGGCGGCCGGCATGGCGGCCGAGCGGATCGACGCGATGCTCGTGGACGAGCCGCGGCGCCTGCTCGACCGCCCTGTGGGGGACTCGCTCAGGCGCTGAACACGGCGCGTCCGCCCACGATGGTGCGCAGGACGGATGCGTCGAGCAACGCGTCGTCCTCGCACGTCAGCGGGTCGACCGATACCTCGGCCCAGTCGGCGAGCATGCCGGGCGCGAGCGCGCCGCGCCGATCCGCGAAAGCGGCATACGCGGCGTCGATCGTGCAGCCGCGCAGTGCCTCTTCCGGGCTCAGTCGCTGGTCCGCGCCGAGCGGTTCGGCGATGTCGCGGCTGCGCCGCGTGCGGGTGAACCACATGATGCGCAGGGGATCGAAGGGGAAGTACGGACCGTCCGAGCCGAGGGCGATGCGCACACCCCCGTCGATCCACGCGCGCAGCGGGTTGGCGTCCGCCGCCGCCGAGCCGAGCGTCTCGACGAGCCAGCCGCCGCTCTTCCACTGGATCGCGGGTTGCGAAGACACGAGCACGCCGAGCCGCGCCGCGCGCGCGATCGTCTCGGCGGAGGGTTCGAGGTAGGCATGGATCAGACGGAAGCGGAGGTCTGCGATCGGGGTGCGCTCGTCCACGCGTTCGAAGGCGTCGAGGGCCAGGCGCATGGCGCCGCCGCCGATCGCGTGCACGCCGAGCGCCCAGCCGTGCTGGGCGCAGAACGCCGCGATGCGCTCGAGCTCGTCCAACGCGATCGCCTGCACGCCGTGATCGTCCGTCCCCGGCCAGGGTTCTTCGCGCAGTGCCTGTCGGCGACGTCCCTCGCCGTCGGCGTAGACCTTCAGTGCCCCGAAGGCGAGGGTGTCGTCGCCGAACCCGGTACCGATGCCTAGTCCGCCCACGGCCGCCATGACCTCGTCCGGCGTCGTGAGATGGTCGCGCAGGCCCTCGAAGTACGGCATGCAGGTCACCCGCATCGTCAGTTCGCCGGCGCGATGCGCAGCCTGGTAGGTCGACATCTGTTCGGCCGTCGCCCAGGGATCCGCGATTCCGGTGATGCCGAGCGCGTGCAGCAGCCGCTGGACTCGTCGGAGACCGTCCCGCCTTTCCGTGACCGACGGTGCGCCGTCCGGCCAGTCCGGATCGAGCGCCGTGTCGGCCATCGCGCGCTGGAACTCGTCGACGTCCGGATCGCGATCGGGGAACTGATCGGCGAGTTTGATCCCCGCTCGCTGCAGGTAGAAGTGCGAGTCGATGAATCCGGGCACGACCGTGCCGCGGGCCGCGACGACGGGCGAATCGTCGGGACCCGCGGCGAGGACATCGTCGAGGTCGCCCGTCTCGGCGATCAGCCCGTCCACCACGCGCAGGGCCCGTGCGCGCGGGCGGGCGGGGTCGAGCGTGATGATGTCGCCGGTGAGTACGAAAGAGGACGCGGAGATCTGCGATGTTGGATCCATGTATCCTATTTTAGGATCCAAAAGGGAGACGAGATGCGCGATGTCACGGTCATCGGAGCGGGAATCATCGGCCTGACCGCCGCCCTCACGCTCGCGGAGCGCGGGCACGGGGTCCGCGTCGTCGCCCGCGAGATCGTCGAGGGCACGGCGTCCGCCGCCGCGGCGTCGCTCTGGTCCGCCCCGCTGGTCGAGCGCACCGAGCGGGCGCGCCGCTGGGCGTATCTCACCCTGGCGCGGCTGCGCGTCGATGCGCTCGACGAGACGGCGGGCGTGCGGGACCAGCTCGCGCTGTCCGCCGGAGCCGCGGCCGGATCGCCCGATCCGTGGATGCGTGGCTTCGCCCCTCCGTTGCGCGCGGCGGCGCCCGACGAGCTGCCTCCGGGTACCACGGCGGGCACGCTGTCCGTCATCCCTCTCATCGACACCGCGGCCTACCTGCCATGGCTCCGCGCACGCTGCGCGGTCGCGGGCATCGCGTTGGAGCACGGCACCGTGACGTCGCTCGCCGACTTCGCCGGTCCCGGCGATGCGGTCGTGGTCGCAGTGGGGGCGGGTGCGGTCGCGCTCGCGGGTGATGACACGCTCCGTCCCGTCCGCGGACAGGTCGTGCACCTGTCGAATCCCGGTCTCACGCGCACTCTGGTCATCCGTGACGGCGAGTTCGGTCCGCTCTTCGTGGTTCCGCGGGGAGCCGACGTCGTGGTCGGCGGGCCCGCGCAGGACGGGGTCTGGGAGCCCGAGCCCGACGCCGCGTTCGAGCAGGAGCTGTTGCGCCGCGCGCGCGCCGTCGAACCCCGCCTCGAAGATGCCGCCGTGCTCGGTCGCGCGGTCGGGCATCGCCCGGTGCGCGACACCGTCCGCGTGGAGAGCCAGGACGTCGGCGGGGCGCGGATCGTGCACTGCTACGGCCATGGGGGTGCCGGAGTCGCCCTGTCGTGGGGCTGTGCGGCCGACGTCGCCGATCTGGTGGGTGCGGCGTGAGCCGGCACGTCATCGCGGTCGACATCGGCGGGACGCACACCGACGCCGCCCTTCTCGCCGCGGATGGGCGCCTGCACGTGCGCAAGGTGCGCTCGACACCCGCAGACCCGGGCGTCGCGATGGTCACCGCCGTCGAGACGCTCCTCGATGACGCGGGGATCGGGCTCGACGAGGTCGCGGCGGTCGTGCACGGCACGACGGTCGCCACGAACGCCGTGATCGAGGGCGACTTCGCCCGGGTCGCTCTGGTCGTTACGGAGGGGTTCGAGGACATCCTCGACATCGGCACGCAGCAGCGACCGGATCTGTACGACCCGTGGCGCGCGAAGGCCCCCGGAATCGTGCCCCGCGACCGCGTGTACGGTGTGCGCGAGCGCACCGGCGCCGACGGTGCCGTCGTCGATCCGCTGGACGAGGACGGCGTGCGTCGCATCGCGGGCGAACTGCGCGGCACGGTCGATGCGGTCGCGATCGTGTTCCTCTTCTCGTTCGCCGACCCGACCCACGAGCGCCGGGCCGCCGACATCCTCCGCGACGCGCTCCCCGGCATCCCGGTGACGTTGTCGAGCGTGGTCGCCCCCGAATTCCGCGAGTACCCGCGCGCGGCCACGACGGTGCTCAACGCCGCCCTGCTGCCCCGCACCGGCGGGTACATCGCGCGCCTCGACGACAGGCTCCGGTCGCTCGGATTCGGCGGCGCCTTCCAGCTCATGACCTCCAGCGGCGGCGTCATACCCGCATCCGTCGCCCGCGACCTGCCGGTGAGCCTCCTGGTGTCCGGCCCGGCCGCAGGGGCGGTCGCGGCGGCCGAACTCGGACGACGCCTCGGGATCGAGGATCTCGTGATGCTGGATGTCGGGGGCACGAGCGCCGATGTCGCGCTGGTGCAGGCGGGTTCGCTGCGGCGCCGCTACCGCGGTGACGTGGCGGGGATGCCGGTCGCGCTGCCCCAGATCGACGTGCTGCCGATCGGAGCGGGCGGCGGGTCGATCGCTCGAACGGACGCGTTCGGATCGCTCGCGGTCGGGCCCGAGAGCGCGGGCGCGGATCCCGGGCCCGCGGCATACGGCACGGGCGAGCGCGCGACCGTGACCGACGCCCATCTGGTCCTCGGCTCGCTCGACCCGTCGGGGCTGCTGGGGGGAGCGCTGCCCCTCGATCCCGAGCGTGCACGTACCGCTGTCGGGCTCGACGTCGCCGATCCCCTCGGAATCGACGTCGAGGCGGCGGCCGGAGCCCTCATCCGCATCGCGAACGGACGGATGGCCGAGGCCCTGCGCATGGTGACCGTCGTCCGCGGCGTCGACGTCCGCTCGTGCGCCCTGATGGCGTTCGGCGGTGCCGGGCCGCTGCACGCCGTCGCGATCGCCGATGAGCTCGGCATCACGCGGGTCGTCGTGCCGCGGTACCCGGGCCTGACCTCGGCGCTGGGACTGCTCATGGGCGATGCGCGGTACGAACTGGGCCGGACGTTCGTCGCGCCCCTGCGCGGCCTCGATCACGCCCGAGTCGACGCCCTGATCCGCGAGCTGGCCGACGAGGCCGCGGCCGCGCTCGGCGTCGATGGCGGCCCCCCGGGGAGCGCCGGACCGACCATCAGCCTCGACCTGGACCTGCGCTACGCGGGTCAGGCGTACGAACTCACCGTGCCGGTCGCGGATTCCGCCGAGTTCCACGCCGCGGACGTGGACCGGGTCGAAGAGAGCTTCCACGTCGCCCACGACGCGATGTACGGGCATTCCTGGCGCGGGGCGAGCGTCGAACTGGTGACCAACCGGGTGCGCGCTGGCCTGCCCCGCCTCGCCGTCGACTGGCAGGGCAGCGATGACCGGGGCGATGCGTCGAAGCGCGAGCGTACCGGGCGAGACGCCTCGGGAGCCGAGGTCGTCTACGCGGTCGTCGATCGGTCCGGCGTCGCCGAGGGGATGCCGGGACCCGCGATCGTGACCCAGGTCGACACGACCACCTTGATCCCGGCGGGATGGTACGTCGAGCGCACCTCGGGCGTCGCCATGATCCTCACCAACATGGTCCTCACCAACATGGTGCTCGCGGACATGGTGCTCGCGGAGGAGGCATGATGATGCGCGTCACGGATCCCGCCACGCGAGAGCTGCTGTGGCACGGTTTCCAATCCGTCGTCGACGAGATGGCGCTCATCCTGCAACGCAGCTCGTTCTCTCCCATGATCCGCGAGATGCTCGACTTCTCGTGCGGCTTCCTCGATGCCGACGGACGTCTCGTGGCCGATTCGTGCCTGATCCCGGCGCAGGCGGGCACGCTCGAGTTCGCGCTCGCCGGGGTTCTGGCGCGCACCGGGCCGCTCGCCGAGGGCGACGTCGTCGTGACGAACGACCCCTACTCGGGCGCGACCCATCTGCCGGACGTCGAGCTGTTCGTGCCCGTCTTCGTCGGCGACGACCTGCTGGGCTACGTCGCGACGGTGGCTCACCACGTCGACATCGGCGGGATCGCCGCGCGCAACAGGGGAACCGTCCCGGGTCAGAAGACCGCCTCTCGTGACCTGTACGAGGAAGGTCTGCAACTCCCGCCCGTGCGCCTGTATCAGGGCGGCGCCCGCAACGAAGCCCTCTGGGACGTGCTGTTGCGGAACGTCCGCGATCCCGACTCGGTCGCCGGCGACGTCGCGGCCCAGTTGTCCGCGTGCCGCCGCGGCGTCGAGCGCGTGCGGGAGCTCGCGGGGCGGCACGGGGCGTCGACCGTGCAGCGGGCGATCGACGATCTCATCGACGACACCTCGGCGCGAGCCGGTGCCCTGATCGCTTCGTGGCCCGACCGCACCGTGACGGTCACCGGGTTCCTGGACGGCGATGGGCTGCACTACGACACACCCCTGCGCGTGCAGGCGGATGTCTCGGTGCGCGGCGATCGTCTGATCGTCGACCTCTCGGGGTCGTCCGAGCAGACCACAGGAACGTTCAACGTGCCCTGGTCGAGCACCTACTCCGGCCTCTACTACGCACTCCGGTGCTTCCTCGGCACCGGCATCCGGCAGAACCACGGCTATATGCGCCACATCCAGGCCATCGCGCCCGAGGGGTCGCTGTTCAACCCGCGTCGCCCCGCGGCGGTGGTCTCACGTCACATGCCCGTGCAGGTGCTCACCGACACGGTGTTCCGCGCCCTGGGAGAACTGCTGCCCGACCAGGCCGTCGCCGCGAGCCACGTGTCGTTCCCCGTGCTGCTCATGCGCGGCGTGGATCCCCGAACGGGTGCCGAGAAGACCCTGATGGGCCCCGGCGGCGGCGGAAGCGGGGCACGCTTCGGGCTGCCCGGCGACGACGGCATCGATTCGTACACCTCGAACTGCGCGCTCATCTCGGCCGAGGTGATCGAGATCGAATACCCGTGGCGTATCCGCGCGAGCGAGCTCGTCCCCGGCAGCGGGGGTGCCGGTCGCTGGCGGGGCTGCCGTGCGGTGCGCCGTGACTACGAGCTGCTCGCCGAAACCGCGAGCGGCCGGGTCGCGTGCGAACAGCGCACTCCGGCCCATGCCGCGCAGG
>CAYZEL010000037.1:5481-16263 GCA_964477515.1 uncultured Microbacterium sp. | reverse complement strand
CGAGGCGAGGTCGAGTGCGGTGTCGAATTCGGTGTCGCCCGCGCGCAGCGCGAAGAGGGCGAGCACCAGGGATCCGGCCATCGCGGCCGCGCCGAGGTTGACGCCGAGGTTCGCGATCGGCAGCCCCCAGCGCACCACGGGGCCCGGGTCTCCGACGAGGAGCGGCGCGGCCCCGCCGCCATACGCGAGCGCCAGAATGGCAGCGGCCAGGGCGGTGACCACGAGAATCACGGGCCCGGCTACGCGCAGTGTTCGGGGGCTCACCCGTCCAGCCTAGGCGGACGGTGCGGGCACCCGGTCGTCGGGCACGAGGGGGTAGAGCAGAGGGAGGATGCCGCCGCAGCGCCATCCTCCCTCTCGTGAACCTCTGACTACTTCGCTGCAGCCTTGAGCTTCGAGCCCGCGGTGACCTTGACGCGCTTGCCCGCGGCGATCTTGATCTCGGCACCCGTCTGCGGGTTGCGGCCCGTGCGAGCGGCGGTGTCGACCTGCTCGAACGCGAGCCAGCCCGGGATCGAGACCTTCGTGCCCTTGGCAACGGCCTCGGCGACGGTCGTGAAGAGACCGTCGACCACGCGCGAAACGGTGGCCTGGCTCTCACCGGTGGCGCTGGCGATGCTCGCAACGAGCTCGGTCTTGGTGATGGACTTGTCAGCCATGGGGTTACCCTCCAGCGGCGGCCGAAGCGCCGCCTCATGTAAACGTGACCGGACCGTTCAGCCCGGCTGGTCGATCGACCGCGTCGAATCTACCCCGCGAATCGCCGTTCGCCCCGGATTTCCGCGAGTTTCCGCGGGTTTCTGACCAAGTTCGCGGGATATTCGGTGCTCGAGTGACGAATGTGACTGCTGAGACCCGGACTACGGCCGCGCTCCGCCAGTCCCCGGGCTCCTCCGGCCGGCCAGGAGCGAGGGCGGGGGTACGCGAAAGGGCGGGGACTCCGAAGAATCCCCGCCCTTTCGTCAGTTCGTGCTTACCAGCTCGACTTGGTCACGCCGGGCAGCTCGCCACGGTGGGCCATGTCGCGGAAACGCACACGCGAGATGCCGAACTTCGTCAGCACACCACGGGGGCGGCCGTCGATGACGTCGCGCGAACGCACGCGCACGGGCGACGCGTTACGCGGCAGCTTCTGCAGACCCAGGCGGGCCGCTTCGCGCTGCTCGTCGGTCGAAGTCGGGTCGACCAGGGCCTTCTTGAGCTCGGCACGACGCGAGGCGTAGCGATCGACGATCACCTTGCGCTGCTCGTTGCGAGCAATCTTGCTCTTCTTCGCCATGTTTAGCGCTCCTCGCGGAATTCGACGTGCTTGCGCACAACGGGGTCGTACTTCTTGAGCACGATGCGGTCGGGGTTGTTGCGGCGGTTCTTGCGCGTCACGTAGGTGTATCCCGTGCCGGCGGTCGAACGCAGCTTGATGATCGGACGTACGTCCTGGGACTTCTTCGCCATTAGAGCTTCACACCCTTCGCGATGAGGTCCTTGACGACGGACTCAATGCCGCGCGCGTCGATGACCTTGATCCCCTTGGCCGAAACGTTGAGCTTGATGTTGCGGCCCAGCGACGGAACGAAGTACGTCTTCTTCTGCACGTTCGGGTCGAAGCGGCGCTTCGTCCGGCGGTGCGAGTGGCTGATCGAGTGACCGAAACCGGGAACGGCTCCTGTCACCTGGCACACTGCTGCCATAGTGATTTCTCCTTCAATACCGTGAGACCGGACGGTCCCACCCAAGATCCCTTGTCTGCGCCCACGCCCGATCGGAACCGTTTCCGGCTCGAAGAGGATGAGTGGGCACGAACTGCGCACGGGAAAGCGCGCAGACAAACATTCATCCTAGCATGCGGTGGATGGCTACCCCTCGACGGCCCCGCGGCCGGGACGGAAGACCGAAACCGTCGGATCGCCGGTGATCCAGAACCGCCACGGAAAGGCACTTGTCCCCGCGATTCCCGCGATCCCGACGCGCGGACCTGTCGAGAAGCCGCGCATGGGCTCGCGCGCGAGGTCGAGGCGGGCGAACGCTCCGGCGCGCTCGGGCGGCCATGGCTCCGCGCCCGCTATCGCGTCGATCCCGTCATGACGCGGATGCCGAAGCCCCAGCGCCTGGCCGAGACGCCCGGGCCCGCGAGCCAGATCCCGGGGCGCCCGGGCCGCCGGGCGGCGCAGGGCCGCGACGTCCGCACCCCCGACGACCTCGCCCGCGCGCAACAGCAGCCCGCCCGCCACACCCTCCGGCCCCGTCACGACGTTGACGCAGGAGTGGATGCCGTGGCTGAGGTAGACGTACAGATGACCGGGTTCGCCCCACATCGTGGCGTTCCGCGCAGTCTGTCCCATGCGGGCGTGCGAGCCGGGGTCGATCACATCTCCGGTTCCGAGGCCGTGGTACGCCTCGATCTCGGTGATGCGCACCGCGACCCGGTGCCCGTCGACCATGGTCGTGACGAGCGCGCCGAGCAGCCGGGGCGCCACGTCCAGAGCCGTGCCGAGCAGGTCGTTCCGTGTCGCGGGGCGGTGACCCGGCTCGTGCCCGTCACCCAATGGTCACCGCGCACCACGAGATGTCCGTCCCCGCGATGACCGTCACGGCCTCGCCGGTTCGGGCGTCGACGATGTGGGTCTCGAGGCGCGTCGGCAGGGGACGGGCGTAGGTGTCGTAGGGATTGTCGACGAGATCGGGCGAGACGATGACGGCGACATGGCTACCACTCGGTGAGGCGCACGTCTGCATGACGGCGTCGCCTCCGTCGGGGAGTTCGAAGACGGGCTCGAATGCGCCCGTCGCATCGACGAGACCTACCGTCTGCGACTCGGGGTAGCCGTCCTCGCCCATCTGCGTGAAGGTGCGCAGGGTCTTGCCCTGCACGGTAGGAAGGACGGGCCCGGGTATCCCGAGGGTCTCGAGCTCAGCCGGCTGGGTGAGCGGGGTCTCGCTGAGGTCGGTCAGATCGATCAGCACGGTGCCGTCGGACTTCTCGGCGATCACCCGCCCGCTCCCCCGCTCGATTCCCGACAGCCCCAGGGCACCGCCGAGCAGCACGGGTTCGGCGTCCGGGCGTGCCGTGTCGACCAGACGCAGCTGCCCGTCGAACGTCAGCACGACGAGCGAGGACGTCTGCGGCACGAACAAGAAGTCGACGACCCGCGGGTCCGCCCCGACCTCGATCCTCTCGGGTTCGGCGGTGGGATCCCCCAGCCGCGACACGTACAGCGCGGACTCGATGCCGGACTCCGCCGAGATGTCGAGGTCGGTGTAGGTGTAGCCCACGAGACCGTCGTGATCCGCCATCTGCAGGCCCGCGATCGTCCCCGCACCGGGCACCGTCAGGGCTTTCGGGTCGGAGCCGTCGAGGGCCATCCCCGTCAGGGATGCGGCGCCCGAGCCATCCGACGTCTCGACGACCAGCCCGTCCCGCGAGGCGCGGTAATCCTCGATCTGCGGGTGCGTGAAGACGGGCACCGCCTGATCGCCGGTGATATTCGTGAGGAACACCGCGTCGTCCTCGTCGTCGCGACGCTGCAGGACGTAGATGGGCGGGGTGCCGGTCGTGAAGGCGTGCGAGATGGTTGCGGTCGGGCCACCTGACGCACTCTCGACGTCCGCGATCGAGACCGTGTATTCGGTGTCCGCGTCGAGCGGGTAGGTGAACTGGACGGCGACGTTGCGACCGGATGCCTCGACCGTGAACGGTGCGGCGGGATCGACCGTGACCTGCGCCGGGTCGATGGCCGCGAGCGGCTGGTTGGTCGTGAAAACGATCCTCTGCCCCGCGGCCTCCGCCACCGAGAGCGTGTCGACTGCGACCGTGCTGGTGCGGGGTCCCTGCGTGAGGCTGTAGGCCGCTCCGCCCGCGCCCACCACGACGAGTGCGGCGATGACGATCACGAGCGCCCTCGTGAACGACGAACGGGCACGGCGGCGCCGTGCCGCGCCCCGCGTCTGCTCGCGGGAGGCACGGGTGGACCGGGCTGAGTCAGTACTCATACGGGTCCCCGGGCTCGTCGATCGGCGTCACGCTCGATGGCCGGAGCACGAGCGCTCCCCCGTCGTCGCGGACGAATTCGCCCTCGACCTCGACCCACTGGCCCGGGGCCAGGTTCTCGCCGCCCGCGAGTTCGGCGACGGGGACGTTCGCGGCCTGGGCGTCGATGACGCAGTGCACGATCACCAGGCGGGTCAGGGCGAAGCCCTTGCTGTCGCCGTCGGGCCCCACGAATCCCGTCAGAGTCGCCTTCTCGCCGACGAACCGCGCGGGGTCGGTCGTGGTCGAGAGCAACGAGGCCCACTCGGCGATGCCGAAGGTGGAGGTGTCGTCGGAGGTCGCGAGCGCGAGCGTCGCCGACGTCGAGAGCACCGGCGGTGCCCCGCTCGATCGAGCAAGGGCGAGTTCGGCCGAGAGGGATGCCGGGGGCAGCACGACCGCGAGCCCCACGAGTCCCGATGCGAGCACGGCTCCGACGCCGGTCGCGATCAGCGCGACGGGGCTCCGCCGCACCTCGAGCTCCTCCTCCGGGCGCTCGGTCCCCGAGCTCGTCGACGGGCCCACCGGAACCTCGTCGTCATGCTCGTGCTCGTGCTCGTGCGAGATCGGCACGGCGCACGACCACACGGCGCCCACCACGCAGACGATCGCCATCGACACGGCCCACCACGCGGCATCCGGGTTGATGTACAGGCCGATCTGCCCCGTCGCCCACAGGCCGATCGTCACGACGGCGAGGGCCGTCGCGAGGCCGACACCCAACCAGCGCGTGCCGAGTGCCATTCCGTTACGCAAGGAGGTTCACCCCCACCGCGATGACGAAGGCGGCCGAGATCACGACGGCGACGATACCGACGAGGGTGCGCGTCGTGAAGGTCGTGCGCATCAGCGCGAGCATCTTGATGTCGACGAGCGGGCCCACCAGCAGGAACGCGACGATCGACCCCGGGGTGAACGTCGAGGCGAACGACAGGGCGAAGAAGGCGTCGACGTTCGAGCAGATCGCGACGGTCAGGCCGAGCGCGATCATCGCGAAGATCGATAGCACGGGGTTGGATCCGATCGCGACGAGCACATCGCGGGGCACGAGGACCTGCACGGCTCCCGCGATGGCCGATCCGAGCACGAGGGCCGGCATGACGGCGCGGAGCTCGCGCACGAACAGCTCCAGGCTGCGGCGCGTGCGCGACCCGTCGAGGTGCTCGTCGTGCGCGCACTCGGCACGGAAGCGCGCGGTGAGCAGCGCCTGCGGGTCGGGATGACGACTGTAGATCCAGCCGATCAGGTTCGCGATCGCGTAGCCCCCGAGCAGGCGCGCGACGAGGATTCCGCCGTCCCATCCGAACGCCTGATGGGTCGTCAGGATCACGATCGGATTGACGATGGGCGCCGCGATGAGAAAGGTCAGGGTCTCGGGAACCGAGAAGCCTCGGATCAGCAGCCCGCGGGCCAGGGGAACATTCCCGCATTCGCATACGGGCAGCAGCATGCCGAGCAGAGACAGCACGGCTCGACGAGCCCACGCGCGGCGAGGCATCCATCGCTCGATCAGTCCCGGCGGCACCCAGACCTGCACGAGAACCGAGAGCAGCACCCCCAGGATGATGAAGGGCATCGACTCGATCAGCACCGAGAGAGCGAGAGTGAACCCGTCCTGCGCACGGCTCGGCAGGCGGGTCGGGAAGAACTGCGGCGCCCAGGCGTCGATTGCGAACAGCGCCGCGATCACGGCGATGCCGATCGCGGCTCCGATCAGCGCGGCGCGACCACGCGAGCGACCCGGAGCAGGGGCGCCGACGACACGACCGCGCAACTCGCTACTGCGCGTCACGCTCGCTCGCACGCGCGGCCGTGCACGCCGCGCACAGCCCGAAGATGTCGACGACGTGCGCCGCCTCGGTGAATCCGTTCTGCGCCGCCGTTCGGTGAGCCCACTCTTCGACGTCGCTCGCCTCGATCTCGACCGTCAGCCCGCAGGAACGGCAGATCAGGTGGTGGTGGTGGCCGGGCGACTGGCAGGCCCGGTACAGGCTCTCGCCCTCGGGACTCTGCAGGCTGTCAGCATCGCCCTCGGCAGCGAGGTCGGCGAGCGCGCGGTAGACGGTCGCGAGACCGATCCCCGTGCCCTCATCCCGGAGCAGCGCATGGAGCGACTGCGCGCTGACGAAACCTCGCGATTCGTCGAGGGCGTCGCGCACGCGGTCGCGCTGCCAGGTGTTGCGCTTGGCCATGCGAGAAGTCTAGGCGTGCACCGGCTTGGAGGTTCCCGAACGTGATGTTCGCGGGATCCTCTCGCGACGCCGCCCGATCAGGCGGCAGACCACGTAGATCACGAACGAGATCGTCGTGATGTACGGGCTGACGGGAAGAGTTCCGGCTATCGCGAGAAGGATGCCTCCGACCGCCGAGACGAATCCGAAGGTCGCCGCCAGCGCGGGAACCGCGACGGGGCCCGATGTCACGCGCATGGCCGCCGCAGCGGGCGTGACGAGGAGTGCCATCACGAGAAGTGCGCCGATGATGTGCACGCTGACCGCGACGATCAGACCGAGCAGCAGCATGAACAGCAGCGACACCGTGGTCGTCGGCACACCGCGCGCGGCCGCCGACTGCGGATCGAGGGAGTCGAAGCGCAACGGGCGCCAGATCAGCACGATCCCGGCCAGCACGACCAGGCTGATGCCGATGAGCCACCCGAGCTGGCTCGACTGCACCGAGACGATCTGGCCCGTCAGCAGGCTGAAGCGGTTCGCGCTGCGACCGCTGTAGAGCGAGAGGAAGAGAATGCCCAGGCCCAGCCCGAACGGCATCAGCACCCCGATGATCGAGTTGCGATCCCGGGCGCGCGCCCCCAGCCATCCGATCAATCCCGCCGCGACGAGCGAGCCGAGGATCGATCCGGTGACGACATCTGCCCCGATCAGAAGGGCCGCGGCGGCGCCGGCGAACGAGAGCTCGCTGATGCCGTGCACGGCGAACGCCATGTCGCGCTGCATGACGAAGACGCCGACTAGCCCCCCGACCAGACCGAGCACGGCGCCCGCGATGACCGAGTTCGAGACGAGGGCGAGGATGTCGCCGTAGTCCGACAGCCCCCCGAACATCGCCTCCCAGATGTCCGACCAGCTCACGACATCCCCCCGGGGTGTGCGTGGTTGGCGTGGTGGTGATGGATCTCATCGGCATCCGGGGCGCCGACGACCACGAGTCGGTCTCCCGCGCGCAGCACGTAGACCTCGGTTCCGTACAGATCCGACAGCACGCGCGAGTCGAGAACCTCTTCGGGGGTGCCGAGCATGAAACGCCCGCCCGCCAGGTACAGGATGCGGTCGACGCGACTGAGCACGGGATTGATGTCATGGGTCACGAACAGCACGGCGGCACCCGTCTCGCGCCGGTGGCGATCGATGAGCGCCGTCACGGCCTGCTGATTGGCCAGATCGAGGCTCGTGAGGGGTTCGTCGCAGAGCAGCAGGCGCGGGTCGTCGGCGAGGGCCTGCCCCGCCCGCAGCCGCTGCTGTTCCCCGCCGGACAGCTCCCCCACGGGCCGGTCGGCGAATGCCGACGCGCCGACGGCTTCGATCAGTCGATCGACGCGCGCGCGGTCGACCCGCCGAGGAATCGGAAGACCGAAGCGATGTCCGTTCACTCCCAGCGTGACGAGGTCGCGTCCCCGCAGCGCCGCGTCGCGGTCCAGCGGACGCTGCTGCGGGATATAGCCGATGCGCCGGTTACCGCGCCGGTGCACTCTCTCACCCAGCGCCGTGATCGACCCGTCGCTCAGACGATCGAGGCCGAGGATCGCGCGCAACAACGTGGTCTTGCCGGATCCGCTCGGGCCGAGCACCGCAATGAACTCACCCGCCTGAACCGTCAGATCCAGTCCCGACCACAGCTCTCGATCCCCCTGGCGAAGCGCGGCATTCTCGATGTGGAGCGGCGGTTCGACTCTCACCCCGCGAGCGCGCCCGAGAGGGCTTCGATGTTCTGCTGCATCCACGAGATGTAAGTCTGGCCCTCCGGGAGCGTTTCCGAGAACTCGAGGACCGGAATCCCCTTCGCCTCGGCCGCGTCGATCACCTGAGTGGTCTCGGCTCCCCCGGTCTGCGAGTTCGCGATGAGGACGCGCACCGACCCCGACTCGATCAGGTCGAGGGATTCGAGCAACGTCGCGGGCGGGACGTCCTGTCCCTCTTCGACGGCCTCGCTGAAGGCCTCGGGGGTGAGGTTGTCGAGGCCCGCGGCGGTCGTCAGGTATACCGGGACGGGCTCGGTCACGAAGACGCCGGCGCCGCCGTCGGATGCCTCGATCTCGGCCAGGGAGGACTCGAGCGCGGCGATCTGCCCAAGGAATTCGGCGGAGTTGGCCTCGAACGTCGCACTGTTGTCGGGGTCGAGCTCGCTCAGCTCACCGGCGATCGCCTCGGCGACGTGCTCGATCGTGTGCGGGTCGTACCAGACGTGCTCGTTGAACCCCTCGATGTGGTCGTGCCCGGCGTGATCGTCGGCGGCGTGCTCATCGTCGGCATGTGCGGACTCGTCCGCGTGGCCGTCGTTCTCCGGCCAGTCGTGCGAGTACTGGACGGCCGTGATCACGGGCGCCGATGCATCGCTCGCCTCGATCAGCGCGTCGAGGAAGGCGTCGTATCCCCCGCCGTTCTCGATGATCAGATCGGCGCGGGAAACGGCGAGCTGGTCCTGAGCGGTCGCCTCGAACGAGTGCGGGTCCTGGCTCGCCGAGGTGATGATCGAGGTGACGTCGATGGCATCTCCCCCGATCTCTTCGGCGATCTGTCCATAGACGTCGGTCGAGGCGACGACCTGCAGTCTGCCGTCGCCAGACGACGCTGGGGTGCTCCCCCCCGCGCACCCCGCGAGAGCGAGCGCAGCGACGGCGGACAGGGCGATGGTCGGCAGAAGACGGCGGTTCGAGTTCACTCCGCCAGCGTAACCCTGATGATTATCATTATCAAACTCAGTAAGCCTCGGTGGGCTGGTCGCGGGCAGGGCAGCGCGGCGGGGGGAGTCAGTCGAGCAGCAGCGCGGGCTCTTCGAGAACCGAGGCGATGTCGGCGATGAATCGCGAGACACCGTCGCCATCGACGACCCGATGGTCGAACGATCCCGAGACCGTCGTCACCCAGCGAGGACGGACCTCACCGTCGACGACCCACGGCTTCTGACGGATCGCGCCCAGCGCGACGATGCCGACCTCGCCGGGATTGATGATCGGGGTGCCGGCATCGACGCCGAAGACGCCGATGTTGGTGATCGTCACGGTCCCGCCGCGCTGGTCCTCGGGGGTCGTCTTGCCCTCGCGCGCCGTCATGGTGAGCTTTTCGAGCGCGCGAGCGAGCTCCCGCGTGTTGAGCTCGTGCGCATCCTTGATGTTCGGCACCAGCAGACCCCGCGGGGTCGCCGCCGCGATGCCGAGGTTGACGTAGTGGCGCACCCGGATCTGCGCACCCTCGTCAGTGTCGACCCATGCCGCATTGACCATGGGAGTGCGGCGCACCGCCCAGATCACCGCGCGCGCCATGATCAGCAACGGCGAGACCTTGACGTCGGCGAAGTCCGGCGAGGTCTTCAGGCGCTTGACGAGCTCCATGGTGCGGGACGCATCCACATCCACCCACACGGATACATGCGGGGCGGTGTATGCGCTGCTCGTCATCGCCGTGGCCGTCGCCTTGCGGACGCCGCGGACGGGGATGGACTCTTCGCGCGAGCCCGTCGAAGCGCTGGACGCGGGGGAGCTCGCGACCGGGGCCGGAGCATCCGGAACCGGGATCGTCTCTTCGCGCACGGCACCCCAGTCGGGGGTCTCGATGTTGCGGAAGACGCTCGCCTGCGAGGCGTGACGAACGACATCCTCGCGCGTGACCTCGCCCGCGTCGCCGGTGGCGGCGACATCGCCGAGGCTGACACCCAGGTCGCGGGCCAGCTTGCGGATCGGCGGCTTCGCCACCACACCGACGGATGCGGCGACCGGACGCTCGGCCGTCTTGCGACGACGCGAGGTGACCCCGGCGCCCGTCCCGTAGCCGACGAGCACGGCGCCGCCGGTCGCCTCGCCGACCTCGGTGGGGGCGGTGCTGGGCGGCGGCGCGTCGGCGCCTGCCTCACCGATGGTGATGATCGGGGCGCCCACGTTGACCGTTTCGCCTTCACCCGCGAGCAGTTCGCCCACGGTTCCGGCGAACGGCGAGGGGAGTTCGACGAGCGACTTGGCGGTCTCGATCTCGACGAGGACGTCGTTGACGCTCACCTCGTCGCCCGGCGCCACCCGCCACGTTACGATCTCGGCCTCGGTCAAACCCTCGCCGACATCGGGGAGGAGGAACGTCTGCGTGCTCATGCGGGGTCCTTTCCGCGGGAACCAGGGCTCAGTATGCCAGGGCCCGGTCGACGGCCTCGAGGACGCGGTCGGCATCGGGGAGGTATGTGCCCTCGAGCTTCGCCGGGGGGAACGGCGCGTCGAAGCCCGACACGCGCAGAACCGGCGCCTCGAGGGAGTAGAAGGCGCGCTCGGTGACCGTCGCGGCGATTTCGCTGCCGAGGCTGGTGAAGCCCGGGGCCTCTTGCGCGTAGACCATGCGACCGGTCGATCGCACCGACTCGAGAATCGGGCCGTAGTCGACGGGCGACAGTGAGCGCAGGTCGATGACCTCACAGCTCACACCCTCGCCCTCGGCGAGCGCGGCGGCTTGCAGGAGGCCTCTGACCATTGCGCCATGAACGACGAGCGTCACATCCGAGGCGCCTACCGCTGTCGCGAAGCTGATCGACCGTGACCG
>CAYZEL010000037.1:0-5471 GCA_964477515.1 uncultured Microbacterium sp. | reverse complement strand
GGGGGCGGCCTTAAGGAGGGTGGGGACAATGGCGCCATGACCCACGGGAGTCAAATCCGTGCCGCGGCGCACGAGGCGGCTCACGTGCAGTCCGACCGGGTGAGAGGTCAGGTCGACCTCGCCCTTCTGCCAGTACTTGCTCTTCGGCTCGAGGAAGATCACCGGATCGTCGGAGAAGATCGCGTCCTGGATCATCCAGTACGCGTCGTTCGGCGTGGACGGGCTGACCACACGCAGGCCGGCCGTGTGCGTGAAGTACGCCTCCGGGCTCTCCTGGTGGTGCTCGATCGCGCCGATGTGTCCGCCGTACGGAATGCGGATGACGACGGGCATGCTCAGCGCACCCTGCATGCGGTTTGTGATCTTCGCGAGCTGCGAGGTGATCTGATCGAAGGCGGGGTAGACGAATCCGTCGAACTGGATCTCGCACACCGGACGGAATCCGCCCATCGCCAGACCGATCGCCGTGCCGACGATTCCGGACTCGGCGAGCGGGGTGTCGATCACGCGGTTCGGACCGAAGTCGGCGTGGAGTCCTTCGGTGATGCGGAAGACGCCGCCGAGCGGACCGATGTCCTCGCCCATCATGAGCACGCGATCGCTACGTTCCATCGCTTTGCGCAGTCCCGCGTTGAGGGCCTTGCTGAGCGGCATGGTCTGGGGCGCGTTCATGCGTCACCCTCTTCGAACGAGGCCTCGTACTGCTTGACCCAGGCGAGCTGCTCTTCCGTGAGGGGATGCGGCTCGGAGTATACGTGCTGGAACATGGACTCCACCGTCGGGAGCGGAAGGTTCGGAGTGCGCAGTCGGGTGTCCTCCGCGAGCGCGTGAGCCTGCTCGTCGACCTCGGCGAAGAAAGACTCGGACGCGCCGCGCCCCTCGAGATATGCCCGCATGCGCATGATGGGATCGCGTCCCGCCCAGCTGGTCTCTTCGTCCCCCGTGCGGTACTTCGTGGGGTCGTCGCTGGTCGTGTGGGCACCCATCCGGTATGTCATCGCCTCGATGGCCCGCGGTCCCCGGCCCGAGCGCGCTTCGTCGAGCGCAACCCGCGTGACGGCGTAGCTGGCCAGGACGTCGTTGCCATCGATCTGGATGCTCGGCATACCGTAGCCGCGCCCGCGGTCGACGAGGGGCGTGCGGGACTGCGTGGCAACGGGCACCGAGATGGCCCACCGGTTGTTCTGCAGGAAGAAGACCTCGGGCGTCGCGTAGCTCGCCGCGAACACCATGGCCTCGTGCACATCGCCCTGGCTCGATGCTCCGTCGCCGTAGTAGACGATCACGGCCTGGTCGCGTTCGGGGTCACCCGATCCGCTCAGGCCGTCCAGCCCGAAGCCCATCGCCACGCCCGTCGCGTGCAGCGTCTGCGAACCGAGCACGAGCGTGTAGATGTTCGTGTTGCCATTGCGCGGATCCTTCGGGTTCCAGCCGCCGTGCGAGTGGCCGCGCATGACGCGGATGATGTCGACGAGGTCGACCCCGCGGATCATGCAGACGGCGTGCTCCCGGTAGGACGGGAACACGTGATCCTGCGGCCGCGTGGCGCGAGCGGACCCCACCTGTGCAGCCTCTTGACCGAAGCTCGGTGGCCAGAGCGCGAGCTGGCCCTGCCGCTGCAGGTTGGTCGCTTCGCGATCGAACGCGCGGACGACCACCATGTCGCGATAGAAGCCCTGCAGCTCTTCCTCGGTGAGGGCGTCGATCAGGGCGAGGTAGGGCTCTGCCGACTCGGTCGGGGCGAACGTTCCGTCGGCGGCGAGTACGCGCACGACGTCGGGTGCTTCGAGCGGATCCACCTGCCCTACGCTAACGTCCGTGCCGGATGGTCTTCCGGGAGGTTTTGGACAACGGATGCCGCGACGCGTAGGACCTTATCGACAGATTCCTCTTCGCCGACCGAGATTCGCAGGCCCTCTCCCGCGAATGGCCGAACGATCAGGCCCGCCGTCTCGAACGCCGCCGCCGCATCTGCGGTCTCGTCGCCGGTCGCGAGCCAGACGAAGTTCCCCTGCGCCTCGGGCACGCGCCAGCCGATGTTCCGTAGGCCGTCGAGAAGGCGATGGCGTCTCTGTACCAACTCGGCGACGCGCTCGCGCAGCACGGGTTCGGCCTCGAGGCTGGCGAGGGCCGCGGCCTCGGCCTGGGCGGTCACGGAGAGGGGGATGGCCGTGCTGCGCGCCGCGGACAGAACCGCGGCATCGCCCACCGCATAGCCGATGCGCAATCCCGCGAGCCCATACGCCTTCGAGAAGGTGCGCAGGACGACGACCTGCGGGCGGTCGAGGTATCCGGTGGAGCCGAGACCGTTCACCGCGTCGGGATCGGTGACGAACTCCGCGTACGCCTCGTCGAGCAGAACGAGCAGGTCGCGGGGGAGCGCGGCGAGGAAGGCCTCGAACTCGTCCCGACGCACCGTGGGCCCCGTGGGGTTGTTCGGCGTGCACACGATCACGACGCGGGTCCGCTCGGTGACGGCCGCGGCCATCGCGGCGAGATCGTGCCGCCCGTCCGCCGTCAGCGGCACCGTCACGCTCGTCGCGCCCGCGACGGTCACGAGTGAGGGGTAGGCCTCGAACGACCGCCAGGCGTACAACACCTCGTCCCCGGGGCCCGCGGCCGCGGCGATGAGCTGGGCGAGGATCGCCACGCTGCCCGCGGCGGCGTGTACCCGATCCGCCTCGACCCCGAAGCGCGCGGCGAGCACCGAACGCAGACGACCCGCGGTGGCGTCCGGGTACCGGTTGATCCCGGATGCCGCGGCGACCGCTTCGAGAACGCCCGGGAGGGGCCCGAACGGGTTCTCGTTGCTGGAGAGCTTGTGGGCCGAGCCATCCGCCTGCTTGCCCTGTCGATACGCGGGCAGGGCCGCGATCTCGGGGCGGAGACGCACGGGCGCGGCGGGGGAGTCGGTCACTCGACCGAGTCTACGAGGGCGGAGGGGGATGACTCGCGGATGTCTCGCGTGCCAGACTCGGCGTCATGCGATTCATCGTCCGTGTCGTCGTCAACGCTTTCGCGATCTGGGTCGTGACCCTGATCCCCGCCCTGCAGGTGAGCGTCACGCCGTTCGCGCCGGGCGAGACCCTGCAGCTCGTCCTGACGCTGCTGTTGGTCGCCGCGATCTTCGCGATCGTGAACACGATCATCGGCACCGTGATCAAGGTCCTCGCGTTCCCGCTCTACATCCTCACGCTCGGACTGATCTCGCTCATCATCAACGGATTCCTGCTCTGGTTCACGGCGTGGGTCACGTCGTGGTTCGGGTTCGGTCTGACCGTCGGCGACTTCTGGTGGGGAGTCCTCGCGGCGCTCATCATCGCCATCATCAACGGAATCTTCGGCATCATCCTCCGCCCGCAGCGCCAGCGTCAGCGCGACTGACGCCGGGCCGCGTACTCCGTTGCGCGCACGGATTCCGCGCGTCCCAGCCGGTCCCACAGCGGATCCAGCCCCCGCACCCGCGGATCTTCCGAGGTGTCGAGCAGGATGCCGGTGTCGGCGTACGACGTGAGGTGGTGCGCGGGCATCGTGAGGTCGCGGTGGCCGGGCATCGGATCGGCCAGTCGTTCGACGGCGAATCCCCCCGGTGCCCCCCGTTCGGCGGCGGGCAGGGGACCGGCGAGCGCGGCAACGGGATCATCCGTGTGGCGGATCGTGACCGCGGTGACGTCCGCGGAGAGCGGCCCGGTCGTCGGCGCGCCGAAGGTCACCAGCGTCTCGATGTCGTACTCGCCGTCCCGGGCGAGCGTCTCGGCCACCATCGCACCCTGCGAGTGGGCGACGGCATGCACCGGCTCTCCGGGTGCGACGCCCGCGTCGCTGAGCGCAGCGCGAACGGCGGCGCTCGACGCGGCGCCTTTTCCGTCATAGAGCGCGAGGTTCGCCCGCATGTCGAAGGGTTCGGACCCGCCGAACGCCGCGCTCTGGGTGCCCGTGATGTAGACGACCCACTCGCGACCACCGCTCGGCATCGCGTAGCGCTCCACGCGGATGCGAGACCCGTCCGAACTCGGGATGCGCTTCGCGGCGTCGGCGAAACCCGAGACGGGTACGGCGCTGATGCCCCGCAGGGGCGTCACGGCGACCGCTTCCCGCGGAGCGCGAGGGGAGGCGGATGTCGCGGGCCCGACCGCGGCGCTCTGTCTCACGGAACTCGCACGCTTCGCGGCGAACTGCATGCCCGCAACGAGCGCGAAGCCGAACGGCAGGGCCGTCGGCCCGCCGATCATGGCCGCATCCAGGGTGGCCTGAGCCCGCAATGCGGCCCCCTCGTCCCCGTCCGACAGCGCGCCGGACCGAACGAGCGCGTCGAACACCGCATCCGGGCCCGAGATACCCCACAGGCGTGTTCCGAGCACGCTCGCCCGGCCCTCGAGGGCCGCGTGCTCGGCGCCCCCCGGTTGCGTGAGCTGCCAGGCGGAGTGCACCTCGACGAGCTCGTACAGGTCGGCCGCTCGGTCGAGCGCGGCGGACAGGTGCTCACAATCCTCGGCGAGCGCCTCGATCCGCCGAGCCTCGCGCGCCACGTCGTGCTGCACCTCGCGTGCCTGACGGAGCCCGGGCACCGAGGCGATGAATCCCGCAGCGGCTCCGATCGGCGCGTCCAGGCAACGGAGCCGGACGGCCACCGCTCGCGCGTCATCGGCCGCACTTCGCAGGCTGGCCGTGTCGATCACCGCTGCCCCACTCGAGCGGATGACGAGATCATCCGCCATGCGGGGCATCCTGCGTCAGCATCCACACCCGGGTGCGGAGTGCCCGGACGTCGTCGACGAGCACTCCCCACGCCGCCGCGCTGGACGCGCCCCCGGCCCAGACCGCGCCCGCCCGCCGCCGGAACTCCCGTGCCGCCGGGCCCTCCCACGACACCCGTCGATCGAGCGCGGCGAGCGCCGTGGCGGTCGACTCCGCCTCGGCGGCGACGACACGGAGCAGCGTCAGCGCGGCCGTGACGAGGTCGGCGATCCAGGCATCGGATGCCCCGTAGTCGCGATCGGGCGGCGGGGATCGAGGGTAGACGGGCGCGGGCACGGCTCCACTCTGGCCGCCGAGGGCCATCGCCTTCTTCCGCTCGGTGCGATCGGTGGATTGCGACGCCCGGGGCCGGAATGGGGAGGGGCGTACGAACACCGCGGCGCACGGGGGAGTGCGCCCGGAGACGCTGGCGGGCAGAATGGGCTGATGACGCGGAACTTGGACGCCTCTGCGCCGTTTCGCGTCGTGTTCGTCTGCACGGGCAACATCTGTCGCTCTCCCATGGCGGAGGTCGTGTTCCGGCACCTGGCGGATGCCTCGGGTCACGGCGCGCGCGTCGCGTCGAGCAGCGCCGGAACGGGCGATTGGCACGTGGGCGAGCGAGGCGACGAGCGCACGCTCGCGGCGCTGCAGCGGCGCGGATACGACGGCAGCAGGCATCGCGCCCGGCAGTTCACGGCGGACACCTTCGACGTCAACGACCTCGTCGTCGC
>CAYZEL010000036.1:0-16340 GCA_964477515.1 uncultured Microbacterium sp. | reverse complement strand
GGCTCGCGGCCAGGACTCCGCCCGCGACCGCGTCGGCGTCACCGCAGGCGGGTTCGCGCAGCGGCGGGGGCAGTTCACGGCGGCCAGACCTCCGTGAATCATCGAGGGCTGCGGCCGGCTCGAGGGTGCTCCGGCACGTTTCTGTTGAGGTCCGAGGCGTCGAGTCGCCGGGGGAGGAGAGACGATCTACGCGCCGAGTGGACGCAACATGCTGTGCCGAGCCCATGACGCACGGCATGTTGCGTCATCTCGCGCTCAGGTTGTGCGCTCCGCGCCAGGACGGCCGAGGCGGCGCGAGGTCACGAGACGCCAGCGACCGGGCGCGACGCCGAGCGCCCGCGCCGCGGTGGTAGCCTGGCCGAATGCTGATCGCTCGCCTTCTCCTTAGCGGCCGCGACGAGTCCTAGTTCCAGGCCTCACTCGTCGCGGAGTCTGTCGCGGGCTTGATCACCCTCACAGGAGAGAACGACTGTCATGACAAACCCTGAATCCACGTTCACCGCGTCCAGCGCATCAGAGCCGTCGGCCGCCCAGATCGCCGCCAGAATCCCGGATGCCCCGCGCACCCTCGCCGAGAAGGTCTGGGACGACCACCTGGTCGTCGAGGGCAACGACGGCGAGCCCGACCTGATCTACATCGATCT
Source organism: uncultured Microbacterium sp. (assembly GCA_964477515.1). Taxonomy (GTDB): domain Bacteria; phylum Actinomycetota; class Actinomycetes; order Actinomycetales; family Microbacteriaceae; genus Microbacterium. The sequence continues at coordinate 15,696 of CAYZEL010000036.1, read as the reverse complement.
GCACCTGCTGCACGAGGTCACGAGCCCGCAGGCCTTCGACGGTCTGCGCGCCGAGGGGCGACCCCTGCGCCGCCTCGACCTGACGATCGCGACCGAGGATCACAACACCCCGACGCTCGACATCGACAAGCCGATCGCCGACCTGACCAGTCGCACCCAGATCGAGACCCTGCGCCGCAACGCCGAGGAGTTCGGGGTGCGCCTGCACTCCCTGGGCGACAAGGAACAGGGCATCGTGCACGTCGTCGGCCCGCAGCTGGGTCTGACGATGCCGGGCATCACCGTCGTCTGCGGCGACTCGCACACGAGCACCCACGGCGCATTCGGCGCGATGGCGTTCGGCATCGGCACGAGCGAGGTCGAGCACGTCATGGCGACCCAGACGCTGCCGCTGAAGCCCTTCAAGACGATGGCGATCACGGTCGAGGGCGAACTGAAGCCCGGCGTCACGGCCAAGGACATCATCCTTGCGATCATCGCCAAGATCGGCGCGAACGGCGGTCAGGGCTACGTGCTCGAGTACCGCGGCAGCGCGATCCGCGCCCTCTCGATGGAGGGTCGCATGACGATCTGCAACATGTCGATCGAGGCGGGCGCGCGCGCCGGCATGGTCGCGCCCGACGAGACGACGTTCGCGTACGTCAAGAACAAGCCGCACGCCCCGCAGGGTGCGGATTGGGATGCGGCGGTCGAGTACTGGCGCACGCTCCCGAGCGACGAGGGGGCCGTCTACGACGCCGAGGTGTTCCTCGACGCCGACGAACTCGAGCCCTTCGTCACGTGGGGCACGAACCCGGGGCAAGGCGTGTCGCTCAGCGACGTCGTGCCGACCCCGTCGGACATCGCCGATCCCAACGAGCGCGCCGCCGCCGAGCGGGCGCTGGAGTACATGGACCTCGTGGCGGGAACGCCGATGAAGGATGTCGCGGTCGACGCCGTCTTCATGGGCTCCTGCACGAACAGCCGCATTGAAGACCTGCGCGCCTTCGCATCCATCATCGAGGGTCGGAAGAAGGCCGACGGGGTGCGGGTCATGGTCGTGCCGGGCTCGGCGCGCGTGCGGCTCGAGGCCGAGGCCGAGGGGCTCGACAAGATCATCACCGATTTCGGCGCCGAATGGCGTTTCGCCGGATGCTCGATGTGCCTGGGCATGAACCCCGATCAGCTCGCCCCGGGCGAGCGCTGCGCCTCGACGAGCAACCGCAACTTCGAAGGCCGTCAGGGCAAGGGAGGTCGCACGCACCTGGTCTCGCCCCTCGTCGCCGCGGCCACCGCGATCCGCGGCACGCTGTCGAGCCCGAGCGATCTCCAAGAGGACGTCATCGCCGTCGAAGACACACCGATCTACGCACGCGTCGAGGCGGGGGAGGCCTGACATGGACAAGTTCGTCACCCACACGGGCATCGCGGCGCCGTTGAAGCGCTCCGCCGTCGACACCGACCAGATCATCCCCGCCGTCTACCTGAAGCGCGTCACGAAGACCGGCTTCGAGGACGCACTCTTCGCGTCGTGGCGCCAGGATCCCGATTTCGTGCTCAACCAGCCCGCGTACCACGGAGCATCCGTCCTCGTCGCCGGACCCGACTTCGGTACCGGGTCTAGCCGCGAGCACGCCGTCTGGGCGCTCCGCGATTTCGGCTTCAAGGTCGTCTTCAGCCCGCGATTCGCCGACATCTTCCGTGGCAACGCAGGAAAGCAAGGCCTACTCACAGGTCTGGTGTCCGAAGCCGACATCGAGCGCATGTGGGCGGCGATCGAAGCGAATCCCGGAGTGCAGATCACGGTCGATCTCGAGGCGCGCGAGGCGCTGATCGCCGATATCCGGGTCCCGTTCGAGATCGACGATTACACTAGGTGGCGTCTCTTGGAGGGACTCGACGACATCGGGCTGACCCTCCGGAACGAAGACAAGATCGCCGCCTACGAAGCGCGACGCGAATCCTGGAGGCCACGCACTTTACCGGTGCCGCCGCTTCCCGCACAGTGAGGCTGCACCGCATGACGACTCTCCTGAACGACACGGCGGGCAACAAGAAGTCGGGACCAGGACGGAGCGCCAAAGTGAGCGCAGAGGTGCTCGCGATCCGGGGTGGCAGGCCGCTTCGCGGCACGATCGAGGTCAAGGGCGCCAAGAACCTCGTCACCAAGGCGATGGTGGCGGCGCTCCTCGGCGAGACCCCGAGCATCCTGCGCGACGTTCCCGAACTGAGCGACGTCGCGGTGGTTCGCTCGCTGCTGGAGGTACACGGGGTGACCGTGACCGACGGCGACGAACCCGGCAGTCTGGTGCTGGATCCGAGCGGAGCCGCCTCCGCGCACTTCGAAGAGATCGACGCCCACGCAGGTGCCTCCCGCATCCCGATCCTGTTCTGCGGTCCGCTGCTGCACCTGCTCGGCGAGGCCCTCATCCCGGACCTCGGCGGATGCCGTATCGGCGACCGGCCGATCAACTTCCACATGGACGCGCTGCGTGCGTTCGGGGCGATCGTTGACAAGAGCTACGAGGGCATCCGCATCACGGCCCCGAACGGGTTGCACGGCGCGAACATCGAGCTGCCCTATCCGAGCGTGGGGGCGACCGAGCAGGTGCTGCTGACCGCCGTCAAGGCGAAGGGCATCACCGAGCTGAAGAACGCCGCCATCGAGCCCGAGATCATGGACCTGATCGCGGTGCTGCAGAAGATGGGCGCGATCATCTCGTACGAGCCGAATCGCGTCATCCTGATCGAGGGTGTCGAGTCGCTGCGCGGTTACGACCACCGTTCGATCTTCGACCGCAACGAGGCCGTCTCGTGGGCGTGCGCCGCCCTCGCGACAGATGGCGAGATCTTCGTACAGGGTGCGAAGCAGCAGGACCTGCTGACGTTCCTCAACGTGTTCCGCAAGGCCGGGGGATGGTTCGACATCCGCGAGGACGGGATCCTGTTCCGCCGTGACGGATCGATCACGCCGGTCGTCGTCGAGACGGACGTCCACCCGGGATACATGACCGACTGGCAGCAGCCCCTCATCGTCGCGCTGACGCAGGCGGAGGGAGAGTCGACCGTGCACGAGACCGTGTACGAGAACCGACTCGGATTCACGCAGGCCCTGGTCAAGATGGGCGCCGACATCGTCGTGCACCCGAACGGGCTCGAGGGAGGCAAGCGCCGCGTTCCGCGCCGTGCTCTCGAGCAAGCCGCGGTCATCAACGGTCCGACGCCGCTGACCGGCGCCGAGATCGAGGTGCCCGATCTGCGCGGCGGATTCTCGTACGTCGTCGCGGCCCTCGCCGCCCAGGGCGAATCCCGCGTGTCGGGCGTCGGGATCATCAGCCGCGGCTACGAGAAGTTCTTCGACAAGCTCACCGCGCTCGGCGCCGACTTCGACATCGTCGGGTGACCCGGTGAGCCGGACCCGCCCGCGATCGAGCGAGAAGTCACGACCGAGCGTCTTCTGGCTGCTCGGCGGCATCGTCGAGCCCTTCACCAAGTACTTCGCACGCATCCGGATCCACGGCGCCGAGAAGATCCCGGCCGAGGGGCCGTTCATCCTCGCACCGAACCACTACAGCGAGTTCGACCCGCTGGTCGTCGCGGTCACCGTGTGGGACATCGGCCGCGCGCCGCGGTTCCTCGTCAAGGAGAGCCTGTTCCGGGTGCCGGTGCTCGGCTGGGCGCTGCGGGCGACGGGCATGGTTCCGGTGTCCCGCGACTCGACGTCGTCGTCGGCGAAGTCGACCCTGTCGGGCGCAGAACGCCTGGCGACGACGGGAAGCAGCATCATCGTCTACCCGGAGGGCACACTCACGCGCGACCCCGACCTCTGGCCCATGCGCGGCAAGACCGGCGCCGTGCGCCTGGCCTTCGAATCCGGGGCACCTCTCATTCCGGTGGCGCACTGGGGTGTGCAAGAGATCATGCCGCGATACGGGGGCAAGCTCCGCTTCTGGCCGCCGCGCAAACAGGTGGATTTTCTCATCGGTGATCCCGTGGACCTGTCGGACTTCGAGGGGCGCCATCATCAGCCCGGCGCGCTCGTCGAGGCGACGGAGCGCCTCATGAACGCGATCGCGGCCCTACTGGAAGAGCTGCGCGACGAGAAGGCACCCCCCGTTCGCTGGAATCCGGCCACGCACGCGCAGAAGGAGACGGGTCGCTTTGAGTCGTAGAGCTCTGGATGGTCCCAAGGTTGCCGTCATCGGCGCGGGCAGCTGGGGCACGACCTTCGGCAAGATCCTCGCGGACGGTGGCGCGTCCGTCACCATGTGGGCACGCAGGCCCGAACTCGCGCACGAGATCGCCGAGGGCAAGCGGAACAGCGAATACCTGCCGGGGGTCAACCTGCCCCGCTCGATGACGGCGACGCCGCACCTTTCCGCGGCCCTCGATGGCGCTACGCAGGTCTACCTCTCGGTGCCCAGTCAAGCTCTGCGCGAGAGCCTGAAGGCCGTGCGCCCGCTCGTGGCCGACACCGACGCCCTCCTCATCAGTCTGATGAAGGGCGTCGAGCGTCGGTCCGGGATGCGGATGAGCCAGGTCATCGAGCAGGAGCTCGCGTGCGATCCCGATCGCATCGCCGTGGCATCCGGTCCGAACCTGGCGCTCGAGATCGCACGGGAGCAACCGACCGCCGCCGTCATCTCATCCACGAGCCAAGAGACCGCCGACGCGGTCGCACGCCGGGCACGGAACGCGTACTTCCGCTCGTTTGTGAACACGGATGTCATCGGAACCGAGTTCGGCGGCGTGCTGAAGAACCTGATCGCCGTGGCGATCGGCATCGTCGACGGTGTCGGCTATGGCGAGAACACGAAGGCTTCGATCATCACGCGCGGTCTGGTCGAGATGACCGACTTCGCCGTCGCCTACGGGGCTCAGCCCGAGACGCTGCAGGGTCTCGCGGGACTCGGCGACCTGATCGCGACCTGCCAGTCCCCGCTGTCGCGCAACAACACCGCGGGCAGACTACTCGGTCAGGGATACTCGTTCCAGGATGTCGTGAAGCAGATGCAGCAGACGGCCGAGGGTCTCGCATCCGTGGCGCCCGTGCTCCAGCTGGCCAGAGAGGTCGGCGTCGAGATGCCGATCGTGGAGCAGGTCAAGCGTGTGCTCGATGGGACGATGAAGCCGCAGGAGATCGCGCCACACCTGACCACCGACGATGACACCCCCCGGGGCGAGAGGACGCAGAATGCACAAACCGGCGGTGGCGGTGCTCTTTGGCGGTCGATCCAGCGAGCACTCGATCAGCTCCGCAACGGCGGGCGGGGTACTGCGGGCGATTGATCGTGAGCGGTATCGGGTGATTCCGGTCGGTATCACCCGCGACGGCGTGTTCGTGCTCGAGGACGACGATCCCGACAAGTTCGCCCTCGACGCCGAGATGTTGCCGGAGGTCGTCGACAACGACACCCGCATCGTGTGGCCCGAGGGTGGGGGCGCGCGCGAACTGCGTGTGCGCCGCGCCGACGGTTCGGTCGAAGACCTCGGCACGATAGACGTCGTCCTGCCGATCCTGCACGGTCTGCACGGTGAGGACGGCACCATCCAGGGCTTCCTCGACACGCTCCGGCTGCCGTATGCGGGCGGCGGGGTGCTCGATTCCGCGCTGTGCATGGACAAGCACTTCATGAAGATCGCGCTGCAGGCCGAGGGTGTGCCCGTGGCCCCCTGGGTGACGGTGCGTCGCGCGCGCTGGGACATCGACCCGGAGGGCGTGCGGAGGGATGCTGCGGCGCTCGGCGACGTCCTGTTCGTCAAGCCGGCTCGCGCCGGGTCGAGCGTCGGCGTCTCGAAGGTGCATCACCTCGGCGAACTCGACGCCGCGCTCGCGCTGGCCTTCGCCGAGGACGACAAGGTGCTCATCGAGTCGGCCCTGGTCGGGCGCGAGATCGAGGTCGCCGTGCTGGAGGGGCGCGGGGGCGCGTCCGCCCGGGCCTCCCTTCCGGGAGAGGTCGTCCTGACGACGCGCGAGTTCTACGACTTCGAGGGCAAGTACCTGGGCGGCGACGGCGTCGACGTGCGCTGCCCGGCCGAGCTCGAGGCATCCGACATCGAGGCGATCCAGGCGCTGGGTGCCCGAGCGTTCGAGGCCGTGGACGGTCGCGGACTCGCGCGCGTGGACTTCTTCCTCACGGCCGAGGGGCTCGTCGTGAACGAACTCAACACGATGCCCGGGTTCACGCCGATCTCGATGTTCCCGAAGTGCTGGATCGCGTCCGGCATGACCTACGCCGAACTCATCACCGAGCTGGTCGATACGGCTCTCGAGCGCGCCTGACAGTTCCCTGTGGCCTACGGCGTCGGGATATCCGTGCAGGCGCCGTCGACGGGCAGGCGTCCGACCGGCGCCGAGAGGGCCTCGAGCACGGCGGCGCTCGATACGCCCGTGTCCACGTTCGTGTCGAGGTAGAGCTGCACCGCGGGAGTACGCCCGAACGTCGTGACGCGGAAACGGAAGTCGCCCTCGTCCTCGATGATCCAGTCGACGCCGCCGACGGACGTGCAGGGGATGGTCGTGGGTCCCGGCGGTGCGACGCCGCAGGTGAGGAGCACGGCCGCCGGATCGCCCCACGCACCCGTTGCCTGGGCATCCGTCTGCCGCCGCTCCTTGCCATCGAGCGTGGCGGGCAGGCGGACGGAAACCTCGGCGCAGAGCGGGGAGTTCGCGTCCGGCCCCGGGTCCATGGCCACCGGGGCGGTGCAGCCGCTCAGTACTCCCACGGCCACGATGGCGGCGGCCGCTGCGGCGAACGGGCGTCGGACGGACATCCCTCCAGCCTACCGAGGCCACCCGTTGCCGAGATCCGGAGCGGAACGTTCGCAATTCAGTCTTTCCGGGCGGGCCGCGCGAGCGGACCCTCGCGCTTTCCGGAGACGGTTCGGGTCGCGCCCGCGCCGGGACTGAATACGGAACGGGATAGCGTGGGAGTATGACCGACCCCGACGATCCGCGAGTCGGCGACCTATCAGAATCGGCGATCCTGCGCGTGATCCTCGACCGCATCGGCACGGCCGAGGGTTCCGAGGTCGGGCCCGGCGACGACGCCGCCGTGCTGCGCGCTCCCGACGGTCGAGTGGTGGCCACGACCGACACCCTCGTGCACGGCCCGGATTTCCGGTTGGCGTGGTCCTCCGGGACCGATCTGGGCTGGAAGGCCGCCGCGGTCAATCTCGCCGACGTCGCCGCCATGGGGGCGCGACCGACGGGCCTGTTGGTCGCCCTTGCCATGCCGGCGGACACGCGTATCTCGTTCGTTCGCGCCTTCGCGGATGGGCTCGCGGCCTGCTGCGACGCGCTCGCGCCGGGATGCGCGGTCATCGGCGGCGACCTGACGATCTCGTCGACGCTGACGATCGCGGTGACGGCACTCGGGTCGCTGGAGGGCCGGGCGCCGGTGCTTCGCTCGGGCGCTCGACCGGGCGACATCGTGGCGCTGGCCGGCGCGGCGGGGGTCGCGGCGCGCGGGATCGACCTGCTGTTCTCGAGATTCACGGACGCCTCGGGCCCGGTCGCCGTCGACCGGGCGAGCTTGGACGCCGCAGAGCTCGAGGCGCTCGACGCTCAGCTGCGGCCCTCACCGCCCATCGAGCTGGGCATCGCCGCGGCGGACGCGGGAGCCACGGCGATGATGGACGTGTCGGACGGCCTCGCTCTCGATGCGACACGTCTGGCCCGAGCATCCGGTGTGACGCTCTCGATCCGCTCCGCGTTGGTCGGCGGGGTGGCCCGCTGGGCGATCGACGGCGGTGAGGACCACGCCCTGCTCGCGACTTTCCCGCGCGACACGGATCCGCCCGAGGACTTTCGGGCGATCGGTGAGGTCACCGCGGCGGGGGAGCATCCGTTGCTTCTCGACGGCGAGCCGCGCGCGCCGCACGGGTGGGACCCGTATCGCGACTGGGACGCGGGGCGAGGCTGAGCCGGGTCGCCACGTCCAGCGCCGTGTCAGCGCGCCTGCCAGATGACCGTGTCGCCGTACGCCCGCTCGCGCGCGAGTTCGACCCCTGCGGGCCAGCCCGGCTGCGGCGAGTGTCGCGAGCGTTCGACGACGATCAGGCCGTCGTCCGCGACGCGTGGAGCGAGCAGCGCGAGGGTCGCGGTCAGGTCCGCCTCGCCGAGGTCGTAGGGGGGATCGAGGAAGACCAGATCGAACGCTTCGGCCGAGCCGCGCAGGAAGGCATCGGCTGAGACGGCGTGAACCCGCCCGAGCCCGGAGCGGCCGAGGGATCGCTCGACGCGGCCGATGTTGTCGCGCGCGATCGCCGCGGCCGGGCGGGAGAGCCCGACGAGGTCGACAGAGGCAGCGCCCCGGGACAGCGCCTCGAGCCCGAGCGCCCCCGACCCCGCGTACAGGTCGAGAACGCGCGCGTCGTCCAGCGCGCCCGCCGACTCGATCCCGGCGAAGAGCGACTCGCGCACGCGGTCGCTCGTGGGGCGTGTTCCGCGAGCGGGAACGGCGAGCCGGATGCCGCGGGCTCCGCCGGCGATGATCCGGGTCATCCTCTCACCCTACAAACCGCGAGGCGCGCGGGTACACGTCGGCATGCCTGCGGGCCCCTCCGTGTCCGGAAACCCGCCCGGCGCGGCGACGTCGCACCCGCGAACTAGAGTCGTGGCATGTCGTCGGTGCATCTCGAAACCCGGCTCGAGGGCGTCGTGGGGGGCAAGACCTCCGCGGCCCTCGAGCGCGCGTTCGGCGTGCGCACGGTCGGTGACCTGTTGGCGCACTATCCGCGGCGTTACGCGCATCGGGGCGAGCTCACGCCGATTCGTGATCTGCCGGTGGGCGAGCAGGTCACGATCGTCGCCGAGGTGGTCAGCGCCGGTGAGCGTCGGATGCAGGCGCGGCGGGGCTCGATCCTCGAGGTCGTGATCAGCGACGGCCAGGGACGCCTCACGCTCACGTTCTTCAACCAGACGTGGCGTCTCAAAGACCTCTACGCCGGCCGGCGGGGTATCTTCGCGGGGAAGGTCGGCGAGTACCGCAACACCAAACAGCTCGCGCATCCCGACTACGAGCTCTTCGAGGACGAAGAGACGGCCCGCCGGAGCGCTCAGGAGTACGCGAACCTGCCGATTCCGATCTATCCCGCGACGTCGACGATCGCGAGTTGGCAGCTCGGCAAGATCATCGAGATCGTGCTCGCTGCCCTGGGCGAGGTGGATGATCCGATCCCGGCGCCGCTGCGCGCCCGCAAGGGCCTGGTGCCCGCTCGCGATGCTCTCGAGAAGATCCATCGCCCGGCATCGGACGTCGACGTCCACATCGCCCACGAGACGTTGCGGATGCACGAGGCGCTCGTGCTGCAGACCGCGCTGCTGCAGCAGCGCGCCGCCGTGCGGGCTCTATCGGCGCGTCCGCGCCCCGCACAGAGCGGCGGGTACCTCGAGCGCTTCGACGCGACGCTGCCGTTCGCGCGCACGCCGGATCAGCACGAGGTCGGCGACCGGATCGCCGCAGACCTGGTGGGCGCGTGGCCCATGAACCGGCTCGTGCAGGGAGAGGTCGGCTCGGGAAAGACGCTCGTCGCCCTGCGCGCGATGCTGCAGGTGGCGGAGTCCGGTGGACAATCCGCCCTCATCGCGCCGACCGAGGTGCTGGCCGGTCAGCACCTGCGGTCGATCGCTCGGATGCTGGGGCCCGATCTCGCGCCCGAACTGATGCCCACGCTGCTCACCGGGCAGCAGGGCGCTGCGGATCGCCGCCGTGCCGCCCTTCGAGTCGCGTCGGGGCAGGCGCTCATCGTGATCGGCACGCACGCTCTGCTGAGCGATACGACGACCTTCGCCGATCTCGGCCTCGTCGTGGTCGACGAGCAGCACCGCTTCGGCGTGGAACAGCGCGAGACCCTGCGCGCGAAGGGATCCAGCCCCCATGCCCTGGTTCTGACGGCGACACCGATCCCGCGCACGGTCGCGATGACGGTCTTCGGCGACCTGGATGTGTCCACGATCCGCACGATGCCCGTCGGTCGCGCCGGCATCGAGACGTTCGTGGCGCCCGTCGGGGAGCGCCCGGCCTGGTTCGAGCGGGTCTGGCAGCGCGCATCGGAAGAGGTCGCGAAGGGCCACCAGGTCTTCGTCGTCTGTCCCGCGATCGATGTCGAGGCCACCGGCAAGGCCGCGACCGACGACACGGTCGAGGCTCCGCCCGTCGAAGGCGAGGCCGCTCGTCAGCGCTGGGGTGCGGTCCAGGTGGAGCGGCTGCTCGCCGCACGGCCCGATTTCGCAGACCTTCGCGTCGCGATCCTGCACGGACGGATGCCCGGGGACGAGAAGGATGCGACGATGCGCGCGTTCGCCGAGGGGCAGATCGACGTGCTCGTCGCCACGACGGTGATCGAGGTCGGTGTCGACGTGCCCAACGCCTCGACCATGGTCATCCTCGAAGCCGACCGCTTCGGAGTGTCTCAGCTGCACCAGTTGCGCGGCCGCGTCGGTCGTGGCGAGGTGCCGGCGCTCTGCCTGCTGGTGACCGAGGCGCAACAAGGAACACCCGCGCGTTCGCGCGTCGAGGCGGTGGCACGCACGCTCGACGGATTCGAGCTGGCCGAGGTCGACCTCGAACTGCGCGGCGAGGGCGATGTGCTCGGCGACATCCAGTCGGGCGCGCGCTCCTCTCTGCGCCTGTTGCGCGTCGTGACGGATGCCCCGCTCATCGCGGAGGCGCGCGCCGAGGCCGAGACGATCCTGGCCGATGATCCCGACCTGAGCGCTCATACCGGACTCGCCCGGGCGATCGACCGCCGTCTCGACGTCGAGGATCGCGCCGCGATGGCGCGCAACTGATCCGAGAGCGCCGCGCGAAGCCCGCTCGAACACCGCGTGGCTCGGCCGGTGGCGTGGGCCCGGATAGGCTGGCTGGGTGAACAACAGGATCGCGGTCGTACCGGGGTCGTTCGACCCGCCGACCCTCGGCCACCTCGACGTCATCCGTCGCGCGGCATCGCTCTACGACTCCGTGCACGTGCTCGTGGTGCACAACCCCGACAAAGAGGCGATGCTGCCGATCGCGCATCGCCTGGAGCTGCTCGAGCAGTCGATCGCCGAGAGCGAGATCGAGGGCGACATCGTCGTGGCGTCGTGGAGCATGGGCCTTCTGGTCGACTACGCGACGGACGTGGGCGCGGGCGTGCTCGTCAAGGGCATCCGCTCGCAGATCGACGTGGTCTACGAGACGCCCATGGCGATCGTGAACCGTCACCTCGCACACGTCGAGACCGTCTTCCTGCTGCCCGACCCGTCGCACGCGCTCGTATCGAGCTCGCTCGTGCGCCAGGTCGCGGGCCTCGGCGGGGATGTCTCGCCGTACGTCCCCGCGCCGGTCGCGCGTTTTCTCACCACCGGTTCCAGCACCGCCTGATCGGGCCGGTTTTCCGGCATCGCCGCGAGCTGCCCGGTGGGCCGCGCCCCGGCGCTCCGCGGCGCGGGTAGCATGGTTCCCCGTGAGAAACCGTCGGCCAGGACCATTCGCCATCAACGTCCGAGATATCGAACTCCGTCCGGGCGAGATGCGCGAGCACGAGTTCGATGTGACGCTCGCGGAGCGGTGGGGCGAGGGACTCGTCTACCTGGAGCAGGGCGGCACCGTCGAGGTCGACGTGCGCCTGGAGTCCGTGCACGAGGGCATTCTGGCCAGCGGAGAGGCAAACGCCGAGTACGTCGGCATATGCGGCCGCTGCCTGATCGACATCGCCGCGCCCCTCCAAGTCGAATTCCAGGAGCTTTTCGCGTACCCTGGAGAGGAAACATCTGACTTCGAGGTTCAAGACGATCACGTGGATCTTGAAACTCTGGTCAGGGATGCGGTCATTCTGTCGCTTCCGTTTCAACCGGTATGCCAGCCGGATTGCCCCGGGTTGGACCCGGTAACGGGCGAGCGACTGGCCGATTCGGACAGCACTTCACTGAGCTCCAACCTCGATCCTCGATGGTCGGCGCTCAGTCAACTGGGCCAGGACGACGCCTCGGCGAGCGCCCGCGAGCCAGACCAGAACCCCTAAGACTCGAACGAAAGAGATAGAGCCATGGCAGGTAACCCCCCGAAGCGCAAGGTTTCGCGCTCCAACACCCGTTCGCGCCGCGCGCAGTGGAAGGCCGAGCCCATCGCGCTCGTCAAGACGATCGAGAACGGCAAGGTCGTCTACAGCCGCCCCCACCAGGCCAAGGTCGTCACCGACTCGCAGGGAACGGAACTCTTCCTCGAGTACAAGGGCCGCAAGGTCGCCGACGTCTGATCGGCTCACCGTAGCCGTGGCAGTGCTTCCGGGGGGGAGACGCGCTCTCGTCCAGCGACTCGGGGTCGTCATCGATCCTGGGTTGCTGACGCTTGCCCTCACACATCGCTCGTACGCGTACGAGAACGGTGGCACGCCGCACAACGAACGTCTCGAGTTCCTCGGGGATTCGATCCTCGGACAGGCCGTCACGGTCATGCTGTTCACTCGGCATCCCGAGCTCGACGAGGGCTCGCTCGCGAAGCGACGGGCCAGCCTCGTTTCGACCGTCGCCCTTGCCGAGGCCGCCCGCCATATCGACCTGGGACGCCATGTGCTGCTCGGTCGTGGCGAAGAGCAGACCGGTGGACGCGACAAGGACTCGATCCTCGCCGACACGACCGAGGCGATCATCGGCGCGACCTATCTGTCGGCCGGGGCGGATGCTGCGACCGATCTCGTGCTCCGACTGATGGAGCCGCTCCTCGGCGATCCCGAGCGCTACGGCGCCGCGATGGACCCGAAGACGAGTCTGCAAGAGCTCGCCGCTCGCCGCCAGGAGCCCCCGCCGGCGTATTCCGTGCAGGCCGCGGGTCCGGATCACAACCGGATCTTCACCGCCACGGTGCGTGTGGGTGCGACGGCCGCGCAGGGCGTCGGCTCCAGCAAGAAGTCCGCCGAGATGGCCGCTGCCCTCGCGGCGTGGCGGGACATCACGACCCGAGATGTCGGGAGCGACGACATTTCGGCGCGTGCCTGAGCTTCCCGAGGTCGAGGTCGTTCGCGCGGGGCTCTTCCCGGCGGTGGCCGGGGCCCGGATCGTGGCGGTCGACGCACGCGATGCTCGCGCCCTGACGCGGCACGCGGGCGGACCGCTCGACTTCGAGTCTCGCCTCACGGGACGCCGGATCGTCGGCGCGGCCCGGCGCGGCAAGTTCCTCTGGCTGCCGCTCGCGGGTGGCGAATCAGAGGGTGACGCCGATTCCACGGCTGGCGCCGAGGCGATCCTGGTCCACCTCGGCATGAGCGGGCAGATGCTGTTGCGCGCGGATGGCACGCCGATCGAACGGCACGAACGCATCCGGTTATCCATCGAGCATCCGGATCACGGGCCGCTCGATGTCGTGTTCGCGGACCAGCGAACGTTCGGATCGCTCGCGATCGATGCGCTCGTGCCCACCGAGGATGGCGAGGCCGCCGGCTGGGGAGTTCCCGATCCGCTGGTGCCGAGCCAGGTCTCGCACATCGCACGGGACCCTCTCGACGCCGCGTTCCGCGATCGGGCGTTCGTGCATGCGCTGGCGCGCAAGGACTCGGCCATCAAGCGCGTGCTGCTCGATCAGACCGTCGCGAGCGGCATCGGCAACATCTACGCGGACGAGGCGCTCTGGGCCGCACGCATCCATCCCGAGACCCCTGCTCGGACGCTGTCGACGCGGGCCGCCGGCCGACTGCTCACCGAGGTACGAACGGTGCTGAACCGCGCCCTCGCCGAGGGTGGCACGAGCTTCGACGCGCAGTACGTCAACGTCAACGGGCAGGCCGGTTACTTCGCACACAGCCTGCGAGCATACGGTCGCGCGGGTCAGCGGTGCGAGCGGTGCGGTCGCCCGATCGTCCGCGCCTCGTTCATGAACCGATCGAGCCACTTCTGCCCGCGCTGCCAGCGCGTTCCCACGCCGCTCTCCTGACCGCATCCGTCCCCCGCCGCACCCGCGCTCCTGCCGCCGAAACACACCCTCTGCGCGGCGAAAACACCCCGTGTCGTCGGGTGTCTCGCCGCGCCTGATGTGTCTCGCTGAGTCGACGGGGCGCCGATGAGCCGACGGGACGCCGGGGGACGGATGCCCGGGCTCAGGTCTCGAGCACCTTCTTCCACGCGCCCTCATAGGCGATCGGCACGAAGCCGATGGCCTCGTTGATGTCGAGCATCGGGCGATTCTCTTCCGCGTTGTACGTGATCACTCGCGGGGAGTCCGGCGCGATGTCCCGCCATGCCCGCAGGCCCGCGCACTTCACGAGCATCCCCAGTCGGTGTCCGCGGTGTTCGCGCAACACCAGAGTGTCCTCCTGATGGGATGCGCGGGTCCGATCCGGCCCGATCGCCAGCTCGTTGAAGGCGCACAGGTCACCCGTTGCGATGTGCTGTGCCGCCGTGACGTGCAGCAGGCGCCCGGCTTCGATCGAGCGGGCATCGTGGATCGCGACGCGCGCCGCGTCCCATTTCTCCTCGTCGTACTCGATCGCGGCGGATGGAGCATCCGTCACCATCCGGGACTTCATCCACGCGTAGCCCTCCGCGAACTCCGGCGGGGTGGGCGCATCCCAGGACACCACGCGGTAGCCCTGCGCTGCGGCGATCGCTTCCGTCAGGAGAGCGTCGACGCGGTCCCGCGTCGCGCGCAGATCGAGGGCGCTGTTGCGCTCGATCTGCTCGAGAGAGAAGCCGTGTCGCACGAAGAAACGCGCGCCCGCATCATCCGCGGGGATGCTTCCGAACCCGGTCGGTGGCTCGAGCCTCGGTCCGGGACGATTCGGATGTTCCGCCCAGGACTGCAGGACGGTGCGGCCGTGCTCGCGTGCGACGCGCTCGACCAGCTCGAGCGCCCGTGTTCCTATGCCGCGGCCCCAGACATCCGGGAGCAGTTCGATCAGCGTGTAGGCGACCCGCGAGTCGGTCTCGACGGGAAGGTCGAGACCGACTCGGCCCACGGGACAGCCGTCGTCGAGAACGAGCCAGACCATCCGGATCTCGTAGGGTTCGGGCCGGTAGTTCGGCAAGAGCTCCGCCGGTGTCAGCGCATGGTCGTCGTGTCCCGAGATGTGCCGGTATACGGCATTCCGGACCCGGGTCATGTCGCGGAAGTCCGCGGCGTCGTCCGCCTCGATGGAGTCGGGGATGGTCAGCGGCCGAAATTCGATATCGGCGAGAGTGGTGCTCATCAGAAGTCTCTCTTCGTGTTCGGTGGGGGATGCACGGCGCCGGATCAGGCGCCGTGCATCCACAGACGGGTGGCGAGGGCCGCCTGGGCCTCGCGATGTGCGCGTTCCTCTGCCAGGAAGGCGCGGTGCCGGTGGTGTTCCAGCGCCTCGGCACCCGTGACGGGTCGTGAGCCCCAGAGCACGAGCCACAGGCCCACGCGCATCGCGGCGCGATCGAGCCACGACGTACCGGGCGTGCGGTTCGAGGCGGGAGCGAGCAGCGCGGGCGAAGCGGGCGGAGCGGGCGGGTGGGATAGGTGCGGCTGGGTCAGCTGCGTATTCATGGTGGTTCCTCGGACGGGATGAGTGAAAAGGTGGAATCGGGGATGCCGAACAGGAGGCATCCGAGAGCCGAGAGCGGGTCGGCGCGAAAGTGCGCCGGGAGCCGGTCAGAAGGGGAGGATGCGGACGAGCCACGCGGGCGGCCGGCGCATGGGTGAGACTCGCGCCGGGGAAGGGGCGGAGTTCTCCTACGCGGCGGTCAGCTGCCGGTGTGGGCTCGGTCGACGGAAA
>CAYZEL010000035.1:0-16471 GCA_964477515.1 uncultured Microbacterium sp. | reverse complement strand
TATTTCGCGGGCGACGCCGCACTCAAGGCGGGCGGCAAGGACAACACGATGAGCCAGTTCGGCTGAACCAGCGGCGTTCAGACGACAGGATGCGCGTCCGGAGAGGTCCGCTACAGTGAGCTTCGTGGCACGGTACCAGGCCTCTCCGGGATCGCAGACGTCCCTGCGAGAGGCGAACCGTGCCCGCGTGATCGACGGCCTGAAGCGGTACGGACGCCTGACGCAGATCGAACTGGCGGGCATCACGGGCCTTTCGCCCGCGACGGTGTCGAACATCGTCAAGGAGCTGACGGCCGCCGGGATCCTGAACACCTCGATCACCTCGCGCAGCGGCAGACGCGCGACGCTCGTCTCGCTCGCCCGGCGCCTCGGGATCGTCGCGGGCGTGCATTTCTCCTCGCGGCACCTGCACATCGCGATCGCCGACGCGACCCGCACGATCGTCAGTCAGTCGACGCTTCCGCTCCCCGTCGACCACCGGCACGACGCCGAGCTCGATCGCCTCGCCCTGCTTCTCAGCGACATGATGGACTCGATCGGCGGCTCGCTCTCGGACATCCTGGCCATCGGTCTGGCGCTCCCCGCCCCCATCGACCCGCGCACCGGGCGGGTTTCGGCTCCGGGGCTGCTGCGGGGGTGGGAGGGCGTGGACGTCGCGGCGAGCCTCGCGGCGCGCACCGGACGCGAGGTCTTCATCGACAGCGAGGCCAACCTCGGGGGTCTCGCCGAGGCGCGCGAGGGCGCGACCCGCACGTCCGCCTCGTCCGTCTACATCCGCGTGGGCCAGACGATCAGCGCGGGTCTCGTCGTCGGCGGCGATCTCTTCCACGGCGTGAACGGCAAGGCGGGACAGATCGGCCACATCACGCTCGACGAGAACGGCCCCGTGTGCCGATGCTCGAACCGCGGATGTCTCGAGACCTACGCGGGGGGTCCCGCCCTGCTGAGCCTCTTCGCCCCGGACGGCGCGTTCCGGCGTCTGAGCGACCTCGTGCAGGCGGCGGATCTCGGGGACGGGCGAGCGCGTCGCGTCATCGCGGACGCCGGAAAGCACCTCGGAATCGCGGCGGCGAGCCTGACGAACCTGTTCGACCCCGAGGCGATCGTCGTCGGGGGCGAACTCTCTCGTGCCGGTGAGATCCTGCTCGCCCCCATGCGGCACGCGCTCGAGCGCGCCGCGCTGTCGGCGTCCGGCGAACTCCCCGAGATCATGGAGTGCAGCTTCGGCGAGTGGACCGAGACGCGCGGCGCGATCGCCCTGGCCCTCGACCACGTCGTCGTCGATTCGGAGTCCGTCGCTCTCCCCGCGTGAGCGCGAGCTTAGACTCGTCGCGTGTCGATGGTGATTCGCTCTGCCCGGTTCGTGCGTGCTCGCGCGAGCGTGGCGGCGGCGATCGCGGCGATGCTTCTCGCCGCGGCCGCGCTGAGCGGGTGCACGGGTGCCGGGGCCGGCGGCGGCAAGATCGGGCTGCTGCTGCCCGACGCGAAGACCGCGCGCTACGAGACCTTCGACCGGCCCTATTTCGAAGAGCGGGTCGCCGAGCTCGGCGACTACGAGGTGCTCTACGCCAACGCGGATCAGGACATGAGCAAGCAGCAGGAGCAGGCCGAATCACTGCTCGCCGCGGGGGTCTCGGTGCTCGTGCTCGACCCCGTGGATGCCGAGGCCGCCGTCAGCATCGTCAACGCCGCATCCGGTCTCGGAGTGCCGGTCGTCTCGTACGATCGCCTCATCGCGGGCGGCGACATCGCGTACTACGTCTCGTTCGACAACGCGCTCGTCGGCGTTCTGCAGGCCCAGGCGCTCGTCAACGCCCTCGCGACCGGCGGCGGGGGCGGAATCCTGATGGTCAACGGATCGCCCACCGACAGCAATGCCCCGCAGTTCGAGGAGGGCGCGCTCAGCGTCATCGACTCCAGTCACCTGCACGTGCTGGCCTCGTACGACACCCCGGATTGGAGCCCCGACAAGGCACAGGAGTGGGTCGCGGGGCAGATCGCCCGCTTCGGGACCGAGATCGAGGGCATCTACGCGGCGAACGACGGTACCGCCAGCGGCGCGATCTCGGCGCTGCGCAGCGCGGATCTCAGCCCGCTCCCCCTCGTGACGGGTCAGGATGCCGAGCTCACCGCCATCCAGCGGATCGTCTCGGGCGACCAGTTCATGACGGTCTTCAAGGACGTGCGTCCGCAGGCGCGGAAGGCCGCCGAGGTCGCCGTCGCCCTGGCCCGGGGCGAGACGGTCACGTCGTCCGTCGAGATCGACGGGGTTCCCGCGACGCTTCTGCTCCCCGTCGCCGTGACCCGCGCGAACATCGCCGAGACGATCGTCGCCGACGGGTTCTGGACGATCGATCAGATCTGCACGGAGGACTACGAACAGGCGTGCGTTGGGGCAGGATTGATCACTCCATGAGCGCAAGCACACGAGCGGACGCCGCCCGGCCCGGGGCCACCCGCGATCGGATCCTCACCGTGACCGGGGCGACCAAGCGCTTCGGCGCCGTCACGGCGCTCAGTCATGTCGATTTCTGGGTCGACGAGGGCGAGGTCGTCGCGCTCGTCGGCGACAACGGGGCGGGCAAGTCGACGCTCGTGAAGATCCTCGCCGGGGTGCACGCGCCCGATAGCGGCACACTCGAGTTCGACGGGAGCGATGTGTCCCTCGCCGATCCCGCCGACGCCCACGACCTCGGCATCGCGACGGTCTTCCAGGATCTGGCGCTGTGCGACAACCTCGACGTCGTGGCCAACGTCTGGCTCGGGCGCGAACTCGTCACGGAGGGCCGGCTCGACGAGGTGGAGATGGAGCAGCGCACCTGGTCGCTCCTGCGCGATCTGTCGGCGCGCATCCCGTCCGTACGCGACCACGTGTCCACCCTGTCCGGCGGGCAGCGGCAGACGGTGGCGATCGCGCGATCGCTCGTGGGCGAGCCGAAGATCGTGATCCTCGACGAGCCCACCGCCGCGCTCGGCGTGGCGCAGACGGCCGAGGTGCTCAATCTCATCGAGCGTCTGCGCGAGCGCGGGCACGGCGTCGTTCTCGTCAGCCACAACATGGCCGACGTCATGGCGGTGGCCGACCGGGTGGCGGTGCTGCGCCTCGGCCGCAACAACGGCGTCTACAACGTCGCCGAGATCACGACCGAGACGCTGCTCGCCGCGATCACCGGCGCGATGGAGCCTCCCCGGACCGACGACCACGCGACCCCAGACGGCGTGGTTTCCCTGTCCGACCGCGCCCCCCGCCGCCGGAGGCGCCCCGATGAGCGCTGAGTCGACCCCCCGCCCCTGGGGCGCGGCCGCGGAGCGGGTGCGCGAGGGCGCGGGGGAACTCGTGGAGCGGATGCGCAGCGGGAACCTGGGGGCGCTGCCGGTCGTCCTCGGCCTCGCCGTGATCTGGACCGTCTTCCAGATCCTCAATCCCGTGTTCCTGTCCAGCACGAACCTCGTGAACCTGACCCTGCAGTCCGCGGCCATCGGGACGATGACGCTCGGGGTGGTCATCGGGCTGCTCGTGGGAGAGATCGATCTCTCGGTCGGTTCGGTGTCGGGGCTCTCCGCCGCCGTCCTCGCCGTCGCGATGGTCCAGGCCCGGTGGCCGCTGATCTTCGCCATGATCGCCGCGGTGCTCGCGGGTACGGTCGTCGGGCTGCTCTATGGATTCCTCTTCACGCGATTCGGCATCCCGAGCTTCGTGATCACCCTGGCGGGGCTCCTCGGGATCCTGGGCGTGCAGCTCTGGGTCCTGGGCGAGGCGGGATCGATCAACCTGCCGTTCGACTCGTGGCTCGTCGTGTTCGCGCAGCAGATGTTCCTGCCGGCGTGGGCCTCGTACGCGGTCATCGCGGTCGCGATGTGCGCGAGCGTCTGGTCGCGTCTGCGTACGGCCCGACGGCGCGAACGGGCGAACCTGACCTTCCAGAGCACCCGGGCGATCGTCGCGCGGGCCGCCGTGGTGCTCGTGGGGCTCTCCGCGGCCACCTGGTATCTGAACCTGTCGCGCGGAGTCGGTGTGTCGTTCCTGCTCTTCGTCATCCTCGTCGTCGTCGCGGACTACGCGCTGACCCGGACCCGCTGGGGACGCGCCGTCTATGCGGTGGGCGGCTCGGTCGAGGCGGCGCGGCGCGCGGGGATCCGGGTGGACCGGATCTACATCTCGGCCTTCGTCCTCTGCTCGACGCTCGCCGCCGCGGGCGGACTGCTGGCTGCGGCGCGGCTGGCAGCGGTCAATCAGAGTTCGGGCTCGGCCGACACCAACCTCAACGCGATAGCCGCGGCCGTGATCGGCGGAGCAAGCCTGTTCGGGGGGCGCGGCACGGCGTGGGCGGCGCTTCTCGGCATCCTCGTCATCCAGTCGATCTCGTCCGGCCTGACCCTGCTCAACCTGGATTCTTCCGTGCGTTTCATCGTCACGGGCGTCGTCCTGGTGCTCGCCGTGATCATCGACTCGACCTCTCGCAAGAACCGCGCCGCATCCGGTCGGAACTGAACTCGGCGAGTCGGCGCGAACCTTTTTGGGTTCAGTTACTGAATCGTTGCCGAGTGACCTTCGGTCGGCTCGACTCGCGAATTGCTCACATTGCGTACACAAGTCGCAGAATTGCGAGCATATTGAGTCGCGCAAGCAGCCGAGTGGTGACTCTGAAACGATTCGGTACGCATGGGAGCGTTCTTGCGTTCAACTCTTGACGTTAGACCAGCGCATCGTCATGATCGATCTGCGGGGCACGGCTGCCCCGGCAATCGCATATTCATGGTGGAAAGGCGAAAGATGAAGAAGTCTCTCCTGCTCCCGGCGCTCGCCGCCGTCGGAGCTTCGGCGGTGCTGCTGGCCGGTTGTTCCGGCTCGGGCACCCCCTCGTCCTCGGGTGACAGCGGCGGCGGCGACGCCGCCGGCCGTGCTTGCGTCATCCTCCCCGACGCCGCGTCCTCGCCCCGTTGGGAGAACTTCGACCGCAAGTACCTCCAGGAAGGTCTGGAAGGCGCCGGATTCGAGGTCGACATCCAGAACGCGCAGGGCGATGTCAACAAGTACTCGACGATCGCCGACCAGCAGCTCACCCAGGGCTGCGGCGTCATGCTCCTGGTGGACTACCAGGGCGCGGCCGAGGCCGTCGCCGCGAAGGCGAAGGGCGAGGGCATTCCCGTCATCGCCTACGACCGCCCCTTCGAGGGCGCGGACTACTACGTCTCGTTCGACAACGTCGAGGTAGGACGCCTCGAAGGTCAGACGGTCCTCGACGGCCTCCAGGCCGCCGGCAAGGACCCGGCGACGGCGAAGGTCGTCTACATGGGCGGTGACCCCACCGACGGAAACGCCGCGATGTTCAAGGAAGGCGCCGTCGAGGTCATGGAGGCCGCGGGCATCAAGCCGGCCGCCGAGCCCCCGGGGGTCTGGGACCAGGCCAAGTCGCAGACCAACTTCGAGCAGGCCCTCACGAGCCTCGGCGGAGCGGTCGACGGCGTGTGGTCCGCGAACGACACCAACGCCGCCGGCGTCATCAAGGTGCTGCAGGACAACAACCTGACCGGTGTCGCCGTCTCGGGACAGGACGCGAACGTCGCGGGTCTGCAGAACATCCTGCTCGGCTGGCAGACCGCCACGGTCTACAAGCCGGTCAAGGACGAGGCCGACGCCGCGGTCGCGACCGCGGTCGCGCTCCTCAAGGGCGAGACGGTCAGCGCCGACGCGGAGCTGGACGACGGCACGCCGTACGTCCAGGTCACGCCGATCCTGGTCGGGCCCGACAAGGTCAAGGACGTCGTCGCCGCCGGCGACGCCGCCTACGACGACGTCTGCACCCCGGACGTCATGGCCAAGTGCGACGAGTTCGGCGTCACGGCACCGTAGCTCGATCCTTCTCGGGGGCGTCGCATCCACAGCACGATGCGGCGCCCCCACCCACGACCTCGAAACTGACCATCGAAGGAACG
Organism: uncultured Microbacterium sp.; assembly: GCA_964477515.1. Classification (GTDB taxonomy): domain Bacteria; phylum Actinomycetota; class Actinomycetes; order Actinomycetales; family Microbacteriaceae; genus Microbacterium. The sequence continues at coordinate 10,534 of CAYZEL010000035.1, read as the reverse complement.
AAGATGCCAGACCCGATAATCGAACTGGTCGGAGTGAAGAAGTCATTCGGCCCCGTCTCCGTCTTGAAGGGGATCGACCTGCGGGTCTACCCCGGCAAGGTCACCGCTCTCGTCGGCGACAACGGCGCCGGCAAATCCACTCTGATCAAAGGGCTCGCGGGCGTGCAGCCCTACGACCAGGGCGAGGTCCGCATCGACGGCGTGCACCGCGACCTGACGACTCCCCGAGAGGCCGCCGCACTGGGCATCGAGGTCGTGTACCAGGACCTCGCTCTGTGCGACAACCTCGACATCGTCCAGAACATGTTCCTCGGCCGCGAAGAGCTCTCGTTCGGCACGTTCGATGAGGGTCGCATGGAGAAGGAGGCGTCGGACACGCTGCGTTCGCTGTCGGTGCGGACGGTGAAGTCCGTACGTCAGCGGGTGTCGTCCCTGTCGGGAGGGCAGCGCCAGACCGTCGCCATCGCTCGCGCCGTGCTCAAGAAGGCCCGCGTGGTCATCCTCGACGAGCCGACCGCGGCCCTGGGCGTGGCGCAGACCGAGCAGGTGTTGAACCTGGTGCGCCGTCTGTCCGAGCAGGGCGTCGCCGTCGTGCTCATCAGCCACAACCTCGCCGACGTGTTCGAGGTCGCCGACGACATCGCCGTGCTGTACCTGGGACAGCTCGTGGCGCAGGTCGAGGTCTCCGAGACGACTCGCGACGATGTCGTCGGCTACATCACCGGAACGAAGACCCCGCCCGGATTCACCATCCAGGAGACCAGCACCATCGCCACGGGAGGCGCAGAATGACCACGACATCACGGGACTCCTCCGCGCCACTCATGGGCGAGGGGATGATCGGCTCCGGGATCGAGGGCGGCCTCGGCGATCAGGTCCGCGCCTGGTGGCAGCGCGTCCGCTCGGGCGACATGGGCGCACTCCCCGCCATCGGCGGACTCGTCGTGCTGAGCGCGCTGTTCAGCTTCCTCAGCCCGTTCTTCCTCACGGAGCGCAACTTCGCCAACCTGATGAACCAGGCGGCGACCCTCGTCATGCTGGGAATCGCGCTCGTCTTCGTCCTGCTGCTCGGCGAGATCGACCTGTCGGCGGGCGTGACGGGTGGCGTGGCGATGGCGCTGTTCGTCGTCCTGAACGCGCAGTTCGGGGTGCCCTGGCCGCTCGCACTTCTCATCGGTTTCGCCGTGGGATTCGGTACCGGCGCCTTGATCGGCTTCTTCGTCGCGAGGGTGGGCATACCATCCTTCGTCGTGACGCTCGGTCTCTTCCTCGGCTACCAGGGACTCGCGTTGCTGATCATCGGCGACGGCGGGCTGTACCGGCTGCAGGTGCCCGAGCTCGTGGCGATCCAGAACAGCAACCTGCCCGTCTGGGCGGGATGGGCGCTGCTGGCGGTCATGCTCCTGATCTCGGGCGGCACGTCGTGGTGGGATCGGCGACGTCGCGCGCGAGCCGGCGTACCCAACCGCACCATCAGCGTGGTGTGGATCAAGCTCGCAGCGATCGCCGTCATCGGCGGACTCGTCGTCTTTGTGCTCAACCAGAACCGCGGACAGTCCGTCATCGCGGTCGAAGGCGTCCCCGTGATCGTGCCGATCGTGCTCGCCGTGCTCTGGATCGGCACCTTCGTGCTCGACCGCACGAAGTTCGGCCGCTACATCTACGCCATCGGCGGCAACAAGGAGGCGGCGCGCCGGTCAGGGGTGAAGGTGCGCCTGATCATGTGGTGGGCGTTCGTGATCTGCTCCACGCTCGCGGTCCTGTCGGCGCTGTTCAGCGTCGCGCGCGTGGGTTCGGTCGATGCGACCGTCGGTCGGGACATCGTCCTGAGTGGTGTGGCTGCCGCCGTCGTCGGCGGCGTCAGCCTCTTCGGAGGCAAGGGCCGTCTCGTCCACGCCGCGATCGGTGCGCTGGTCATCGCCGTCATCACCAACGGTCTCGGTCTGCTGGGGCTGCCGGCCGGAATCAACCTGCTGGTGACGGGCGGCGTGCTGATCCTCGCCGCCACGGTCGATGCCCTCTCGCGCCTGCGGTCCGGGGGCGGCGCGCGCATATAGGGAGGCGCGCAGGAGGGCGGCGCGCGGGCGGCGCGACTACGATCTAGTCGTGACCGAACGCGCTCCGCTCTCCCGCAAACTGTCCGCCATCGCCGAGTCGGCGACCCTCAAGGTCGATGCGAAGGCGAAGGCTCTCAAGGCGGCGGGCCGCCCCGTGATCTCCTATGCGGCGGGCGAGCCCGACTTCGCGACGCCGCAGTTCATCGTCGATGCCGCCGCCGAGGCGCTTCACGACCCCGCCAACTTCCGCTACACCCCCGCCGCCGGTCTGCCGGTGCTGCGCGAGGCGATCGCCGCCAAGACGCTCCGCGACTCGGGGCTCGAGGTCGATCCGGCCCAGATCGTCGTCACCAACGGCGGCAAGCAGTCCGTGTACCAGGCGTTCCAGGCCGTCGTGAACCCGGGCGACGAGGTCCTGCTTCCCGCACCATTCTGGACGACCTATCCCGAGGCGATCGCCCTCGCCGACGGCGTTCCCGTCGAGGTCTTCGCGGGTGCCGACCAGGACTACAAGGTCACGGTCGAGCAGCTCGAGGCCGCGCGCACGGAGCGCACGACCGTGCTCGTCTTCGTCTCGCCCTCCAACCCCACGGGCTCGGTGTACACCCCCGAAGAGACGCGGGCCATCGGCGAGTGGGCGCTCGAGCACGGCATCTGGGTGATCTCGGACGAGATCTACCAGAACCTCGTCTACGAGGGTGCGCGCGCCGTTTCGATCGTCGAAGCCGTGCCCGAGCTCGCCGGTCAGACGATCCTCGTCAACGGTGTCGCCAAGACCTACGCCATGACCGGCTGGCGCGTGGGCTGGATGGTGGGGCCGCGCGATGCGATCGCCCTCGCGTCGAACCTGCAGTCGCACCTCTCGAGCAACGTCAATAACATCGCGCAGCGTGCCGCGCTCGCCGCGCTCTCGGGTCCGCAGGACGAGGCCGAGAAGTTCCGGCTCGCCTTCGACCGCCGCCGTCGCCTGATCGTCGAGGAGCTGTCGAAGATCGATGGCGTCGTCGTGCCGGTTCCGCTGGGCGCGTTCTACGCCTACCCCGACGTGACCGGACTGCTCGGGCGCGAATGGCGCGGCCGCACGCTGAACACCTCGCTCGAGCTCGCCGACTTCATCCTCGAAGAGGCCGAGGTCGCCGTGGTGCCCGGCGAGGCGTTCGGACCGAGCGGATACCTCCGCCTGTCGTACGCGCTCGGCGACGACCAGCTGCTCGAGGGCGCCCGGCGCCTGCAACAGCTGTTCGCCTGACCTCCTTCGCGCGGCCGCGCGTCAGAACTTCGTGATCACACTGCGGGCGGTGCGCCCGGTGCGCAGCTCCTCGTAGGCCTCGTCGATGTCGCCGAGCGCGATCTCGGCAGAGATCAGGTCGGTCAGGTTGAGCCGTCCCTGCAGGAAGAGCGATGCGTAGAAGGGGATGTCGCGCTTGATGTTCGCGTGTCCCATGTAGACGCCCTGCACCTTCTTCTGTGCCCGCAGGAAGTCGTTCGGATCGAGTTCGATCGTCGAGCCCGCACCGTGGATGCCGATCAGGCTGGCGGTGCCCCCGACGCCGAGCATCGCGATGGCCTGCAGCGCGGTGTCCTTCCGTCCGATCACCTCGAACGCGTGGTCCACACCCCCGCCCGTCAGTTCCCGTACGGCCGCGACGACGTCGAGGTTCCGGCCGTTGATCACGTCGGTAGCCCCGAACGCGCGAGCGAGTTCGAGCTTCTCGTCGTTCAGGTCGATGCCGATCACGCGGGCGGCACCCGCCAGGCGCGCTCCGCTGATCACGTTCAGCCCGACGCCGCCGAGGCCGATCACGGCAACCGTCTGACCGGGGCGTACCCCGGCGGAATTGATCGCGGCACCCGCGCCCGTGATGGTGCCGCACCCGAGAACGGATGCCTCGGCGAAGGGAACGGCGGGGTCGATCCCGACCACCTGGTTCTCGTGCAGGAGCGCCCGTTCGGCGAATCCCGCGGTGCCCATGGCGGCCAGCACGGGCTCGCCGTTGCGGCTCAACCGCGGGGGTTCGCCGGGCGCACGCAGGGTCGCCTCGGGGTGCACGCAGCGCACGGTGTCGCCGCTCAGACAGGCGACGCACGCTCCGCAGAACTGCACGAGGGAGCCCACGACGTGGTCGCCCACCGTGAACTCGGTGACGTCGGGGCCGACCGCGGCGACGATTCCGGCGATCTCGTGACCGAGCACCATCGGGGGTTCCATCCCGAAGTTCGTCTCGGCGAAGTGCAGGTCCGAGTGGCAGAGGCCCGACGCCCTGACGTCGATGAGCACCTCGCGTCCGCGCGGCTCGTCGATGTCGATCTCTTCGACGTCGAACCCGCCGCCGAAGGCGTTCACGACCGCGGCCCTCATGATCCGGCTCCGAGGACGACGTTGATCGACTTGGTGTTGAGGTAGTTGTAGAAGACCTCGTGCCCCTGCTCGCGGCCGAGACCCGAGGACTTGTATCCGCCGAAGGGGGACGCGAGGTCCGGGGAGTAACCGTTCACCCCGATGGTGCCGGTCTGCACCGCGCGTGCGATGTCTCGGGCGGCATCGACGTCGCGCGAGAAGACCGCACCGCCCAGCCCGTAGCGCGAGTCGTTGGCGATGCGCACGGCGTCTTCGCGGTCCGTGTACTCCAGTACCGTGACCACGGGACCGAAAACCCCTTCCTGGGCGATCTCGTCGTCCGGCGAGACCCCCGCCAGGCTGGTCCGCCCGTAGAAGTAGCCGGATTCCCCGGGCACGTCGCCAGCCCCCGGGAGCACCCGCGCCCCGCGGGCACGTGCCCCGTCGACCAGGCCGCGAACACGCGAGCGAATGCGCTCCGAGACGAGCGGGCCGAGCTCGGTGGACGCATCCCGCGGGTCGCCCAGCCGGAACGAGCGCGCCACGTCGACGAGACCGTCCACGACCTCGTCCCGTCGCGAACGCGGTACGAGCACGCGCGAGAGCAGGAAGCAGGTCTGGCCCGAGTTCATGAAGGAGTTGCCACGCAGCCCGGCGAGCGTGACGTCGATGTCGGCATCGTCCAGCACGATCGCCGCGGACTTCCCCCCGAGTTCGAGGGTCACCGGGATGAGCCGCTCACCGCAGTTGCGGGCGATGATGCGGCCCGCGGCGGTGGAGCCGGTGAAGGCGATCTTGTCGACACCCGGATGCTTCACCAGGGCGTCGCCCGTCTCACGACCCCCCGTCACGACATTCACGACCCCGGGCGGGAATCCGACCGCCTCGACGGCGGCGGCGAGTGCGAGCGCGTCGAGCGGAGTCTCGGCGGCCGGCTTGATGACGACGGTGCACCCCACGGCGAGCGCGGGCGCGAGCTTGGCCGACAGCAGCGACTGGGGATAGTTCCACGGCACGATGAGGCCCGCGACCCCGACCGGTTCGTACCGGATGAGCGAGGACCCGGGACCGGCGACGTTGGCGCGTTCCTCCTCGAAGGCGAACGCGCGGATGAGCCCCGCGAAGAACCGCAGCTGACCGGCCGGCATGATCCCGTTCACGAATCGCGACAGACCGGTGGGCTGACCGATCTCGTCCGTCACCAGATCGGAGATCTCGGCAGCCCGTCGCTCGAGCTCGTCAGCGAGCCGCTCCAGCAGGGTGGCGCGTTCGTCAGCGCTCATCCGTGGCCAGGGTCCGTGGTCGAAAGCCTCGCGCGCCGCGCGGACCGCCGCGTCGACGTCGCTCGCGTCGGCGTCCGGCGCGGTCCCGACCAGGGTGCGCGTGTAGGGGTTCTCGACCTCGATGCGCGCGCTCGAATGCGGGGCGAGCCACTCCCCGCCGGCGAACAAGCGCTGATCGGAATGGGATGTCATCGTCGACATGGGATTCCTCCTTCGGAACCCCTCTGTTCTATCCGACCCGGCGACCAAAGTCATCAGTTCGGCTGAAATTGAACCGACCGATTACAGCTCCACGTCGATGAGAACGGGTTCCGGCTGCAGGACCAACCCGAACTCGGCCTGCACGCGCTGCTGGATGAAGCGCGCGAGCTCGGCGATCTCGCCCGCCGACGCTCCCCCGCGGTTGGTCAGGGCGAGCGCGTGCTTCGTCGAGAGTCCGGCACGCGAGCGCGGCAACGAGAAGCCCTTGCGCAACCCCGCGTGCTCGATGAGCCAGGCGGCGCTCGTCTTCACGTCCGGGGCGGACGTGGATGCCGCGGGCACCCACCCGTCGTAGGACGCGAGCGGGATCACCGTGTCGACCTCGACGTCCGGACGCACCGGCCATCGGGGACATTCGGGGGGAAGCGTGTGCGCGAAAGCGGCCGAGACGATCGGGTTCTGGAAGAACGATCCGGCGCTGCGGGTGTCCGGATCCGCGTCATCCAGCACCATGCCCTTGGCGCGCCGCGTCGCGAGGACGCGCTGGCGCACGTCGAGCAGGGTCGCGGACGCCCCGGGTTCATAACCGAGGGCACGCCGCAGTTGCTCGCCGCGCACGATCCGCGGCTCGGCACCGACCTCTTCGAGCTCGAGCGTCACCGACAGGATCACCGAAGGCCGCTCGGCTACCGAGCCGTAGTGGGCCTTGAACACCGACGTGCGGAACCCGAGCCCGAGCTGGTCGACCGGCACGGTCTCGACATCGCCCGTCGCTTCGTCGATGAGGTCCACCTCGACGAGCGTCTGCTCGATCTCCTGCCCGTACGCCCCCACGTTCTGCACGGGCGCGGCCCCCACGGTGCCCGGAATTCCCGACATCCCCTCGATGCCGGCCAGCCCCTCGGCGACGGCATATGCCACGAGGTCGTCCCAGTCATGACCTGCCTCGATCCGCAGGCGCGCGAAACCGGGGCGTGCCGACGGCAGGCGCTCGATGCCGCTCGTCAGGATGCGCACAACGGTGCCGTCGAACGCGGTGTCGCCGACGAAGAGGTTCGATCCACCGCCCAGCACGAGCCATGGATCGCCCGTCGACCACACCTCGCGGAGCGCCGTGACCAGCTCTTCGCGGGTGTTCGCCGCGATCATTCGGGTCGGACGACCCCCCGTGCGCAGCGTCGTCAGCTCGGCGAGCGGAATCGGATCGATGTCGGGCATGGGCTCAGCCCAGCCGGACGCGTACCTGCGCCTTGCCGAGCACCGTGGTCTCGGCGTGCGACACGACGAGATCGATGCGGGCGGTGCCGGCTGCCTCATCGACCTCTGCGACGGTCGCGACGACCCGGACATCCGCGCCGTCCTCGGCATCGACGACGACGGGGCGCGTGAAACGCCCGCCGTAGTCGGGGAGGCCTCCGGCGTCCCCGAGCCGCGGCACGATCGTCGAGCCCGCGAGTCCCATCGTCAGCATGCCGTGAGCGAGAACACCCGGCAGGCCGACGCGGGCCGCAACCTCGTCGCTGTAGTGGATGGGGTTGAAGTCGCCCGACGCCCCGGCGTACCGCACGAGGGACTCCCGGGACAGGTGCACGGTGCGGTCGGCGACGACCTCGCCGACTGTGGGGATCAGGTCGGTCATTCTTCGCCGCCGATCAGCAGGATGGATGTCGCGGTCACGACGTGAGCGCCCGAGGCATCCGTGATCTCCGCTTCGCTCGTGACCATGGCGCCCTTCCCGATCGCGCGGACACCGGTGACCGCGAGGCGACCGGTCAGCTCGTCACCGGCCACGATGGGGCGTGTGTAACGGAACTTCTGTTCGGCGTGGATCGTGCGCTCGAGCACGACGCCCGAGTCGGGTTCGGCGAGCAGCTGCTGCAGGGTGAGGTCCTGGATCACCATCGCGAAGGTCGGCGGCGCGACGACATCCGCATATCCGCGCGCCTGCGCGGCCGCCACCTCGGTGTGCGTCGGATCGGTGGCGAACACGGCACGGGCGAACTCGCGCACCTTTTCGCGTCCGACGAGGTAGGGCTCGGTCGCCGGGAACGTACGTCCGACGAGCTCGGGATTCACTGGCACCCCGCCATCCTATGACGGCGTGCCGGGCCTACTTGGATCGTCCGCGGATGGCGCGCACGATCATCTGCACCACGATGAAGAAGAGGAACACCGCGAAGATGATGTTGGCCGAGAGCGGATCGACGCTCTTGGTGATGAGGGCGCCCAGAGCGGTCGTCGTGCACGCGGCACCGCCCACGAGCGCGGCGCCCAGCAGGTTGACGTTCTTTCGACGCACGTTCCCGAAGGTTCCCGAAAGGGCCGTGGGGATCATCATGAGAAGGCTCGTGCCGCGCGCGATCAGGTCGCTCGTCCCGAACAGCAGCATCAGCGCGGGAACCACGATGATGCCCCCGCCCACCCCGAGCAGCCCCGAGAGCACGCCCGTGACGAGCCCGAGCGCGATGAGACCCAACACGATGACGAAACTGAGTTCGAACGGCTCGCCGCGGCTCGGGATGATCAGGAAGAGGCTCACGATGACGACGATGAGGAACGCGGCGAAACCGAACTGCAGCACCCGGACGGGCACGCGCGGCAGCAGCCACGTGCCGATCTGCGCGCCGATGACTGCTCCCGCGGCCAGGATCAGCGCGGGGATCCAGGCGACGTCATTGCTCAGGGCATACGAGACGACGCCCACGCTCGCCGCGGGGATGATCGCCGCGAGCGAAGTGCCCGAGGCAAGACGCTGCGGGTAGGCGAGAACCAGCACCAGCATGGGGACGATGACGATTCCGCCGCCGACGCCGAACATGCCGGAGAGAAGGCCGGCGAACAGCCCGACCGAGATGTGCAGGATGACCCGTCCCGGCGTCCATCGGTAACCCTCGACGACTCCGCCGTCTCCCCCGGTTGCACCACGTCCTGGCATGACCCGACCTCTCCGCCCTCACGGGCACACCAGAAGTACCCTAGTCCAGCGTGGGGGCGCGCTCCCGCCGAGATCAGGCGTCCGGCGAGCGGGGCGGTGCCGGAGCATCCGCCGGCGCACCGAGTGCCGCGAGCTGCGCCGAGAGCCTGCTCACCTCGGCTCGGGTCGCCGGCTGGTACTCCTCGTGACCGGCGGTCGCGCGTTCGGCGACCCACGAGGCCAGGGTCGCGGTGCTGATGCCGAGCACGGCGACACCCGAGAACATGAGCAGAACCGCGACGACGCGGCCCGCGACAGTCACCGGTGTGAAGTCGCCGTAGCCGACCGTGGTGATCGTGACGAACGCCCACCAGATCGCGTCGCCAAAGTTGGTGATGTTCGCGTCGGGCGACGCACGCTCGGCTTCGAGCACCGACAGCGCCGCGATGTAGATGACCATCAAGGCGGCCGCGACTCCGTAGATCATCAGGCGCGCGCGCAGGGCGTCGCCCGCGCTGCGACCGAAGGGATGGAACAGCGTCAGCACGCGCAGGAGCCGCAGCGGTTTGAGCGCGGGAACGATCACGACCGCGAGGGCGAAGAGATGCGCACGGAACCACACGCCCTTCTTCGGCGCCATCGCGAGCTGCACCAGATAGTCGCCGAAGAAGACGATCCAGGTCACCAGGATGATCGTCCCCGTGATCAGACGGGGGACGCCGCGCAGCTCCGCAATGACCTGCCACGAGTACGCGACGATGAACGCGAACGATGCCACGATCAGCGGCCAATAGGTCAGCTTCTGCCACCGGTCTGGGGTCATGTCCGCATTCTCTCGGATGGCTCACCGCACGTCCGCGCAACTCGCCCGTAACCGGTGCGTAGCACGTCCGGGAATTATTCGAAACTGTCCCCCTTTCGGTGGACAGCTTGCGAACGGTTTTGCTAGGTTACGAGAACCCGATCTCAACGGTGTGACGTGGGGACTGATCACCGTGTCTCATCGCTGTGCGATCTGATACGCGCCCGAAAGGCGCGTGTTTTTTCGTGCGATGAAACGAATGTTCGAGGGGAATCAGGATAGCCCTCTCGTGTCGACGGCTGGGGAAGACGACGACGCGAGAGGGCCCTTCTGTGCGGGGGCCACCTCGTCGGAGGGGCTAGTCCGCAGAGGTCAGCGTCGAACGGGGCGGACCGCGATGCGGAATGGGCACCGGGCGCTCGGATCGGGATCGCGCCTCGCGCCGCTGAAGATCGCGGACGACCGCCGTCGGCGAGCTGTATCGCGCGGGAAAAGGAAGATCGAGAAGCCACTCGACCTCGACTTCGTCCGCCTCGAGTTTGTGGACGCGCGCGACGGTGCGGCGCGGATCTCCGAGCGGACGCCCGAGATCGAGCACGAGCCACATCATCGTGGTGGCCGGCTGCAACGCGTAATGCGGATTGTGGATGCTGGACATGGTTCTCCAACCGATATCCGTCCAGTGTGCTGCGGCACACTCGCACCTGATCCACCCTTGACAGCGGGACGGGATCATGCGCACGGAAAGAGTCCACGGGCACCCGCCGCCCACCGTGCCCGAACGTCGGGAGCGCGCTGGACGCGGTCGAGACGCGCCGGGCATGATGGGGATTCGGTCGACGGACGGGGGCCCGCCATCACGATTCAGGACGATTCCGCCAGCGGAGTGCCCGGTCTGACCGAGTTGATGCGCGACGAGCAGGTCTTTCCCACACGCCG
>CAYZEL010000034.1:0-16770 GCA_964477515.1 uncultured Microbacterium sp. | reverse complement strand
CCGAGTGCCGCCCACATATCGGCATCGGATGTCACCGGGCCGAGCGTGTAGCTGGTCAGATCGAGCACCAGCAGGGTCGCCGCGATCGCGAAGACACCGTCGGTGAACGCCTCGAGGCGGCTGGTGCCCTGCGTCGCTGCGGGATGCCGCCGTTGCCGGATCATGCCGCCCAGCGTAGCGACGCCTCGCGGCTACTTCTTGTAGTTGGGGGCCTCGACCACGATCTGCACGTCGTGCGGGTGGGATTCCTTGAGCCCCGCCGCCGTGATGCGCACGAACTTGCCCTTGGCCTTGAGTTCGTCGATCGTGCGCGCGCCGACGTAGAACATCGACTGACGCAGGCCGCCGACGAGCTGGTACGCGACGGCGGACACCGGACCGCGGTAGGCGACCTGACCCTCGATGCCCTCGGGGATCAGCTTGTCGTCGTTCGGGACATCCGCCTGGAAATACCGGTCCTTGGAGTACGAGGTCTTCTTGCCCCGTGTCTGCAGGGCACCCAGCGACCCAATGCCGCGGTACTGCTTGAACTGCTTGCCGCCCTGGAAGACGATCTCGCCCGGCGACTCGTCCGTTCCGGCGAGGAGCGAGCCGAGCATGACCGTGTCAGCACCCGCGACCAGCGCCTTGGCGATGTCGCCGGAGTACTGCAGCCCGCCGTCGGCGATGACCGGGACGCCCGCGGGACGTGCGGCGAGGGATGCCTCGTACACGGCCGTGACCTGCGGTACGCCGACGCCGGCCACGACGCGGGTGGTGCAGATCGAGCCCGGTCCGACGCCGACCTTGACCGCGTCGACGCCCGCGTCGATGAGAGCCTGCGCGCCCTCACGGGTCGCGACGTTGCCGCCGATGATGTCGATGTGGGCGAAGGATGCGTCAGCGCGCAGTCTGCGGACGATGTCGATCACGCCGGCCGACTGTCCGTTGGCTGTGTCGACGACGAGCACATCGACCCCGGCGTCACGGAGTGCTTCGGCACGCTCCCACGCATCGCCGAAAAATCCGATCGCTGCGCCGACACGCAGCCGCCCCTGATCGTCCTTCGTTGCGAGGGGGTACTTCTCGCTCTTGTCGAAGTCCTTGATGGTGATGAGACCCGCGAGTTTGCCGTCGTCGTCGATCAGCGGCAGCTTCTCGACGCGGTGCTTGGCGAACGTCGCGATCACGTCGTTGGCGCCGATGCCGACCTTCGCAGTGATCAGCCCCTCGCTCGTCATGACGTCCTTGACGAGAGTCGTCTGGCGCTCGAAGCCCGAGACGAAGCGCATGTCGCGGTTCGTGATGATACCGACGAGGCGTCCGTCGTCGTCCACGACCGGCAGGCCCGAGATGCGGTACTGCGCGCACTGCGCATCGACCTCTTCGACGGTCGCGTCGGGACGCGTCGTGATGGGGTTGGAGATCATGCCCGACTCGCTGCGCTTGACGCGGTCGACCTGCGCGGCCTGGTCTTCGATGGACAGGTTCCGGTGCAGGATGCCGAGGCCGCCCTCGCGCGCGATCGCGATGGCCATGCGCGCCTCGGTGACGGTGTCCATCGCCGACGACACCAGCGGCGTCGCTACGGTGATCCGCCGCGTCAGCCGCGAAGACGTGTCCGCCTCGCTCGGGATCACATCGGTGTGCCCCGGCAGAAGAAGGACATCGTCGTACGTCAGCCCGACAAAACCGAACGGATCGTAATCGGGCATGTACGCGCTCCTCGTGCGGGTGTGATCGGGGTGCGGATCGACGCGACTTCACGCAGAACATCCGCTTCATGAAGTCTAAGCGGCGAGGCTGTGCGAACATTCCTCCGGGAGCGATCCCATTGCAATCTCATCACGTCCCGCGATTGACCGATGGGTGAAACAAGGCGGACACATTACGCTCGTACCGTCGTCCATCAATGCCGATCGACGCGAACGTCGGCAACAGTGCCGAACTGGAGGATCTGTGAATCCCAAGACCGCTGCGGCGCGACGTTCCCGTGGGGGGACTCTGCTCACGATCGGAGCACTCCTCGGTGTGCTCTTCGCGCTCATGAGCTTGACCGCGTCCCCCGCCTTCGCGGCCGAAGACGACCCCTACCGCATCAGCGGAAACGTGCAGCTCGACGGGCAACCGCTCGAGGGAGTGCGCCTCGTCATCGACGGTCCCGGCGGTGAACAGGAGGTCGAGACGGATGCCGAGGGTCAGTGGCGCGTCGGGGTGCCGGAGCGCGGCGAGACCTACACGGTCACCCTCGACGAAGAGACTCTGCCCGAGGGCATCGCCGTCGTGAACCCGGAGGACGACACCCCGAACGAGGAAGAGGTCGAGATGGGCGCCGGAGGGCGCGTCACCGTCAACTTCTTCATCGGTGAGGGGGAACGCAGCGTCACGAGCTTCGCGGACCAGCTCATCCAGCGCATCGTGCAGGGCCTGAGCTTCGGTCTCATGCTCGCCCTCGCGGCCGTCGGACTCTCCCTCGTGTTCGGCACGACGGGCATCTCGAACTTCGCGCACGGCGAGATGGTCACCTTCGGCGCCGTCGTGGCCCTCACTCTCGTCGGTCCGGCAAGTCTCGCGATGCCGGTGTGGCTCGGCTTCCCGCTGGCGGTGATCCTGAGCGCGGGCCTCGGGCTCGTGCTGGACATGATCCTGTGGAGACCCCTGCGCCGACGGCGCGTGGGCGTGGTTCAGCTCATGATCGTCAGCATCGGCCTGTCGCTCGCGCTCCGCTACACGTTCCAGTTCTTCATTGGCGGTGGCACGAGCCAGCTTCCCTTCGCCTCCGAGCCCAAGATCCAGCTGTTCGGCTCGGTGCAGATGAGCATCATCGACATGGTCTCGATCGCGATCTCGGTCATCGTGATCATCGCTTTTGCGGTGTGGCTCACCCGCAGCCGTCTCGGCAAGGCGACGCGCGCGATCTCCGACAACCCGTCACTCGCCGCAGCATCCGGTATCGACGTGGACTTCGTCGTCCGGATCGTCTGGGTCCTCGCCGGTGGTCTCGCGGGCCTCGCGGGCATCCTGTACGCGTACTACCGCCCCGGCATCAAGTGGGACATGGGTTCGCAGGTTCTGCTGCTCATGTTCGCCGCGGTGATCCTCGGCGGTCTCGGTACGGCATATGGAGCGCTCGTCGGATCGATCATCGTCGGGCTGCTCGTGGAGGTGTCGAGCCTGTGGATCCCCGCGGACCTCAAGTACGCGAGCGCACTCTTCATCCTCATCGTGATCCTGCTGTTCCGACCACAGGGGATCCTGGGTCGACGCGAGAGAATAGGTTAGGCGCGCCATGGACTTGCTCCAGATCCTCTCGAACTCCGCCTCGTCGATCCTCAGCCCCGCCACGATCGGGTACGCCCTCGCGGCCCTCGGCCTCGCGGTGCACTTCGGCTACACCGGTCTGATCAACATGGGTATCGCCGGATTCATGGCGATCGGCGCCTACGGCTACGCGATCGGCGTGCTCACCTTCGGACTGGAATGGTGGGTGGCCGCGATCGCCGGCCTCGTGGCATCCGCGATCTTCGCCGTGATCCTCGGCATCCCGACCCTGCGACTACGCGGTGACTATCTCGCAATCGTCACGATCGCGGCGGCCGAGGTCGTGCGTCTGCTGTTCTTGACCACCGCGTTCGACGAATACACCGGCTCGGCCGACGGCTTGAGCGGATACCACGGAAGCTTCCGCGCCTCCAATCCCCTGCCGCAGGGCACCTACGGCTTCGGCCCCTTCACGTACAACGAGACGCAGTGGTGGGTACGCATCATGGGCCTCGTCACACTCGGCATCGCCGTGCTGGTGGTCTGGATGCTGATGCGCAGCCCCTGGGGTCGCGTGCTCAAGGGCGTACGCGAGGACGAGGACGCCGTGCGCGCGCTCGGCAAGAACGTCTACGCCTACAAGATGCAGTCGCTCGTGCTGGGTGGTGTGCTCGCCGCGGCGGGCGGCATCGTCTACGCCCTGCCCTCCGCGGTCAGCCCCGGCGTCTATGTCACGTCGCTGACGTTCTTCGTCTGGACCGCGCTCCTGCTCGGTGGCGCGGCGACGGTGTTCGGTCCCCTGCTCGGGTCGCTCATCTTCTGGGTGCTGCAGACTTTCCTGAGCAACTTCCTCCCGGCGCTCGTCTCGGCCGGGGTCCTTCCCTTCATGTCGCAGATCCAGGCCGGAACGCTCCGCGTCATCCTCGTCGGCGTCGCCCTGATGCTGCTCGTGATCTTCATGCCGCAGGGGATCCTCGGCAACAAGAAGGAGCTGACCTTTGTCAAGTAACGAGCAGTCAAGTAACGAGCAGTCAAGTAACGAGCAGTCACATAACGGGCAGTCGGGTGCCGAGCACGCCACCACCGGCCAGCTCGGCGAGGCGGCGTCGGGCGCGCCTCTCACGGCGCCGGTCGAGCGTCCGAAGACGACCGGTCTTCACGTCGGCGAGGCCGTACCGGGCGCGAAGAAGGTCGACCCGATCATCATCGCCGACGGCGTGCGCCGTACTTTCGGCGGTGTCACGGCCGTCGACGTCGAGCACCTCGAGATCCCGCGCGGCGCCATCACGGCGCTGATCGGACCGAACGGGGCCGGCAAGACGACGCTGTTCAACCTGCTCACCGGCTTCGACAAGCCGGACGAGGGCACGTGGAGCTTCGACGGCAGGTCCCTCTCGGGCGTCCCTGCCTTCCGTGTCGCGCGGATGGGCTTGGTACGCACGTTCCAGCTGACCAAGGCTCTGGGGCTCTTGACCGTGCTCGAGAACATGAAGCTCGGCGCGACGGGTCAGCGCGGCGAGAAGTTCTGGCAGGCGCTCATCCCCGCGATCTGGCGCACGCAGGACTCGAACATCGACAGCCAAGCCATGGTGCTGCTGAAGAAGTTCAAGCTCGATACGAAGGCGTCCGATTTCGCCGCGAGCCTGTCGGGTGGGCAGCGCAAGCTGCTCGAGATGGCGCGCGCGCTCATGACGAAGCCGACGCTGGTGATGCTCGACGAGCCGATGGCCGGCGTCAACCCGGCTCTGACGCAGTCGCTGCTGGACCACATCCTCGATCTCAAGGAAGAGGGCATGACCGTCCTCTTCGTCGAGCACGACATGCACATGGTCCGTCATATCGCGGACTGGGTCGTCGTCATGGCCGAGGGGCGCGTCGTCGCGGAGGGCGACCCGCACACGGTCATGCGTAATCCCGCCGTGATCGACGCCTACCTCGGCGCTCACCAAGAACTCGACCTGGGGGTCGTGACGGGACGCATCACGGCCATCCAGGCCGATCCGACGACGGATGCCGAGGCATCCGCTCACGCGAGCGCCGCGACGCTGGTGGACGAGGGCGTCGCCGAAGACGAGGAGAACCGCTCATGAGTACGGTAGCCACCGAATCCCCGGTCGTCTTCGTCGACAACGTGCACGCCGGGTACCTGCCGGGCGTCAACATCCTGAACGGCTGCTCGCTGGTCGCCCACCAGGGTGAGCTGATCGGCATCATCGGCCCGAACGGCGCCGGCAAGTCGACACTGCTGAAGGCGATCTTCGGTCAGGTCAACGTGCGCGAGGGATCGATCACGCTCGAGGGCGACGAGATCACGGGTCTGCGCGCCAACAAGCTCGTCGCGCGCGGCGTCGGGTTCATCCCGCAGACCAACAACGTCTTCCCGACGCTGACGATCGAAGAGAACCTGCAGATGGGCCTGTACCAGCGCCCGTCGGCCTACAAGGAACGGCTCGAGTTCGTCACCGGTATCTTCGCCGAGCTGGGCAAGCGTCTCAAGCAGCGTGCTGGGTCGCTCTCGGGCGGTGAGCGCCAGATGGTGGCGATGAGCCGGGCGCTCATGATGGACCCCAAGGTGCTGCTGCTCGACGAGCCGTCCGCGGGCCTGTCCCCCGTTCGTCAGGACGAGGCGTTCATCCGCGTTTCCGAGATCAACAAGGCCGGCGTGACGTGCATCATGGTCGAGCAGAACGCGCGGCGCTGCCTGCAGATCTGCGACCGCGGCTACGTCCTCGACCAGGGTCGTGACGCCTACACCGGCACGGGCCGCGAGTTGCTGGGCGACCCGAAGGTCACCGAGCTGTACCTCGGCACTCTCGGCACCTGACCCGCCGTAGTTCAACGCGGCAGCTGCCGCACAATACTCCGGAGGATGTGCGCGGTCAGGACCGAGACCGACTCGCGCGAGCCATCCGCGGCGCTTTCTCCGGAATGTTGTGCAGCCGAGGGCCGAGCCGGTCGATCATCGCGACGATGATGCGCCCCAGCGCGGGTGTGTCCGCGAAGATGTCGGCCGCGACGGGGCGCAAGGTGGCATAGCCGCGCTCGGCCAAACGGAGGTCGCGCCGGCGGTCCGCAACCTGGGCATCCCACCCGCTGTGATGCGCGCGGCTGTCGCACTCGATGACCAGCCACCCCTCGACGACGAAGTCCACGCGACCGACGCCGTCGATCCACACCTGGCAGTCGAACCGCAGCCCGAGCGCCCGGAGCAGCAGCCGCACGAAGGTTTCGGGCCCTGACTCGCATCGTCCGTCGACCAGGAGACGCAGCCGACGACGGCGCACCGGTACATGGCGGAACAGCTCGTCCAGCTCGCCTTCGTCGATGAGCCCGCGGTGCACGGCGCTGTCGAGCGTCGCGATCGCCGCCCGCGGCGCCTGGCACAGGACGGACTGCAGCAGCGCGTCGAACACCTCGACCCGCAGCGACCTCGGGGAAGGCGTTCGGCGCAGCGGCGTCCAGTGCAGTCGCACATCGCGCGCGGGTCGCAAGCGGGTTGCGTGCGTGTCCACCTGGACGTGCACCGCGGTCGTGTCGAGCACGAACACCCCCAGCTCGGCGAGCAGGCTCGTGCACGCCACCCGACCTCCCACGCGCGCGGCTGTCAGCGCCATGGTCGAGCAACCGGGATTCAGGTATATGCCCTGTCGTGGACGGAGTATCTCCCCAGCACGAACCAGTTGTGCGATGCGGCGCTGTGAGAGTCCCGCGGCCCGGAGATCTGCGTGCAGGTACACGCATTCGGGATGGAGGGTCAACACCCCGGCATCTTCTTCGCTCGCGCACGGGAGCGGGATCCGTATGCGCCGGACCGGGGACAATCGCCCGCCGCGGCGCACTGGGGAGGAGACCTCGTAGCTGCACAATATTCCGGAAGAATCTGGCCCCCGGCTTCTGAGCTGGGGGCAGGCGTGGTGCGGGGCGTGGTGCGGGGGCACATTCTCCGGAATTCTGTGCGCGGCAGGAACGACAAGGGGCCCCGGTCCGAAGACCGGGGCCCCTCAGCGGGATGCGTGGGGTTTAGCCCTCGTATGCCGTGTAGGTGTTGTCCTCACCAAACTGGTAGATGCCGATCGACGCCTCGGTCGGGTCGCCGACCTCGTCGAACGTGATCGGACCGGAGATGCCGTCGTAGTCGGCGACTCCACCGCCCAGGATGATGTCGGCGCACTCCGCGTAGGACTCGCACTTCTCACCGTCGCCCGAACCGCCCGAGACCTCCATCAGCTTCTCGGCCATGGCCGCGCTGTCGGTCGAACCGGCGGCGAGGGCCGCGAGAGCCAGCAGGATGGTCGCGTCGTAGGACTCGGCCGCGTAGCTGTAGTCCTCGAGCGGTGCGGTGCCCTCGGCCTCCAGGAACGTGTCCAGCTCGCCCGTGAAGTCTGCGATCGAGTCGATCGACAGGCCCGGGAGCGTGCCCTTGGCGCCCGTGAGGGAGCCCGCTGGGAAGGCGTCTGCGAAGTTCTTCAGGTTGCCGTCGACGAAGTACAGCTTGTCGGCGGGGATCTGACCGAACAGGCTCGGCAGCATGGTCGAGACCTCGTCGAACGTGATCAGGGCGATCGCGTCGGGGTCGGCCGCGAGGACCTCGCTGATCTGAGCGTCGAAGGTCGAGTCACCCGTGTTGTACGTCGGGGCCGCAACGACCTCGCCACCCGCGGCCTCGAAGGCCTCGGTCACGTACTTGGCGAGTCCCGTGCCGTACGAGTCGTTGAGCACGATCAGACCGAGGGTCTGGTTGCCGTCCTCGGCGATCAGGTTACCGAGCACCTCGCCCTGCAGCACGTCGGAGGGAGCGGTGCGGAAGTACAGCCCGTCATCCTCGTAGGTGGTGAAGGCGTCCGAGGTGTTGGCGGGCGAGAACTGGATCACGCCGGCACCGACGACCTGGTCGATGAACTGCAGCGACGTGCCCGACGACGCGGCACCGATGATGGCCGAAACGTCCTCGCCCAGGAGGCGGGGGATCTCGGTCTCGTACGCCTTGTTGTCGGTGTCGCCCGAGTCGCCGTAGACCACGTCGAGGGTCAGGCCGGTCTCGGCCGACACCTCGTTGATCTGTGACGCGGCGTACGCGACACCGGCTTCTTCGGGCGGGCCGAGGAACGCGAGGTTACCGGTCTGCGGCAGCGCCGTACCGATCTTCAGGGCGAGGTCGTCACCGGCGGGTGCGCCCGACGATTCGGTGTTGCCACCGCTGCCGGCACAACCTGCGAGAACCAGCGCGCTGACACCGACCACGGCGATACCGCCGAGGACTTTGCCCGTACGCGAACGGGAGAGGAAGTTCATGTTGCTCCTTGCTGTGGACGAACTCAGGGCCGGACGGCGGCCGACCGTAGTGCGTTCACCCTATGTGCCCCGGCGTCTCCGGGATGTTGCAGTGCGTTAACGATGTGAAACAGTACGGTCACAGCGTGATAACGCTCCCATCCCCCGAACGACGGGGAGCCCGGCACGGGCGTCACGTCAGTTCCGCAACGTCCGAGACACCGCGACCGCGCCGCGAGAACAGGACCGAATCGACCGACAGGACGATCAGCGCGACCCAGACCAGGCCGAAGCCGATCCATCGCTCGAGTGGCATGGGCTCGCCCAGGACCCATGCCCCGATGATGAACTGCAGCACCGGCGCGATGAACTGCAGCAGTCCGATGACCGTCAGAGGGATCCGCCGCGCGCCCGCGGCGAAGAGCAGCAACGGGATAGCGGTGATGATCCCGGCGAGCGACAGCAACACGGTGTGGAGCGGCCCGGCGGTGCCCATCGTGATGCCGCTGGTCGAGGCGACGACGATCAGCTGCACGATGGCGACCGGCAGCAACCAGAACGACTCGAGGGTGAGCCCCCCGACCGCGTCGACACGCGGCCCGACCTGCTTCTTGATCAGACCGTAGAAACCGAACGAGAACGCCAAGGTGAGGGCGATCCAGGGGAATGCCCCGTACCCGACGACGATGACGCCGACGGCGACGACGCTGATCCCGATCGCGACCCATTGCGTGAGACGCAGGCGCTCACGCAGCACGAGTACGCCGAGCAGCACGGTCACGATCGGGTTGATGAAGTACCCGAGGCTCGTCTCGATCACGTGCCCGGTCAGCGTGGCGAGGATGTAGACCTGCCAGTTGACGTAGATGAATACCCCGGCCACCGCGGTCAGCAACAGCAGACGAGGCTGGCGCACGATTCGGACGAACGCCGGCCACGCGCGTGTGACGGTCAGCAGGATCAGGCAGAAGACGAAGGCGAGCAGGATGCGCCACGCCACGATCTCCCACGGGCCGGTCGGCACGAGCAAGAGGAAGTACAGCGGCAGGAAGCCCCAGATGAGGTACGCGCTCAGGGCGGATGCGACGCCGACGCTGCGCTCACGTACTTCCGCGGCTGCAGGGGGATCCGGTGTCACCTCCCCAGCCTACGGGCGCGATGAGGGGCGAGCGCGGCGGCCGTACGTGCCACGCCCGGTTCTGAGGCGGTCGGCCAGGAAACGACGAAGGACCGGATGCCGAGGCATCCGGTCCTTCGTGTGATTCAGTCGCTCAGCGAACGACGACCGCGAGCACGTCGCGGGCCGAGAGCACGAGCAGGTCGTCGGCGCCGAACTTGACCTCGGTGCCTCCGTACTTGCTGTAGATCACGCGGTCGCCGACGGCGACGTCGAGCGGGATGCGGTTGCCGTTATCGTCGATCCGACCCGGGCCCACCGCGACGACCTCGCCCTCCTGGGGCTTCTCCTTCGCGGTGTCGGGGATGACCAGGCCGGAAGCCGTCGTCTGCTCCGCCTCGACCTGGCGGATGACGATGCGGTCCTCGAGCGGCTTGATGGAAACCTGAGTGGAAACCGTCACGGTCTACCTCTTTCTTGATCCAAGACTTATTAGCAACCTCGATGCGAGAGTGCTAATGCCAGTGTAGGCAACCGCTGGCACTCACGCAACGCGAGTGCCAGCGAGCGGGCAATGGAGCGGACATGGAGCGTGGCCGCCCACGTGCTCACACCGCCTCGCACCTAGGCTGGACGGGTGGAGATGGCCGAACTGCGGGCGCTGCTCACGCCCGAGGGGCTGCGGCTGCTCGATCAGACCCCACCACTCACGACCTCCACGGACGTCGCCCGCGAGGTCACGCGACTGCGGTCCGCGGGGCACTCCCCCGACCTCGTGTCGGCCGTCGTCGGCCAGGCCCGCCTGCGCACGCGCGCCGAGACGAAGTTCGGCGCTCACGCGGCCCGGATGCTCTTCACCCGTGCGGGACTCGAGCAATCCACGCGCCTGCCCGTCGCGGCCCTGCACGCCGGTCGCTTCCGGGACGCGGGGCTCGAGAGCGTGGCCGACCTCGGCAGCGGAATCGGGGGCGATGCGCTGGGGTTCGCCGGGCTCGGGCTGAGGGTGCTCGCCGTCGATGCCGACGAGGTCACGGCGGCGATCGCCGCGTACAACCTCGCCCCGTTCGGTTCGTCCGCCGAGGTACGCCACGCCCAGGCAGAGGACGTCGATGTCTCCGACTACGACGGCGTGTGGCTCGATCCCGCGCGCCGCACGGCCGGTCATACGGAGACATCCCGCCTCTCGCGTCCCGAGGACTACTCCCCCGCGCTCGACTGGGCGTTCGCGCTCGCGACCGAGAAACCGACCGGCATCAAGCTCGGGCCGGGATTCGACCGCGATCGCCTGCCCGGGTTCGCCGAGGCGCAGTGGATCACCGCCGACGGCTCCACGCTCGAAGTCGTGCTCTGGTCGGGCGTTCTCGCGCGGCCGGGGGTCACCCGCGCTGCCGTCGTCATGGCGGACGGCCGATCACACGAGCTGACGGCAGCCGCCGACAGCGAGGATGAGCCGGTTCGGCCGTTGGGCGCATTCCTCCACGAACCGGCCGGGTCCATCATCCGCGCGCGCCTCATCGGCGATGTCGCACGTGTCCTCGAGGCGGGGCCGATAGCGCCCGGAATCGCGTACCTGACCGGGGACGCGGCACTGACGAGCCCGTTCGTCTCGAGTTTCCGCGTGCGCGAACAGCTCCCCGCCGACATCAAGAAGCTCGCGCGAGCGCTGCGCGAACGCGGCATCGGACGGCTCGAGATCAAGAAACGTGGCGTGGATGTCGACCCCGCCGGGTTTCGCACCCGCCTGGGTCTGAAGGGCGACGCATCCGCAACCCTGCTCCTGACACGGATCGGACCGACGCGCATCGCCGTGCTCGCCGATCGGGTCTGAACAGCGGCGCAAGTCAGCGCGGAAGCCGCGTCAGAACAGGGGTCCCCGGCTCACGGCAACGGCGATCCAGAGCGCACTGTAGAGGACAGACAGGATGCCGAGGGCCAACGCCCACCCGGCCGCCTGGCGTCGGCGGTCCGGCCTGCGAAGCGCCGCTATCGCCGTGACGATCGCGATGATGCCGACGGGAAAGCCCCAGCCGACGACGAGAGAGACCAAGAGCGCGACGATCGCGACCGCGAGGGCCCACCCGGCGAGGGCCGGGGGCTGGCGCGGCGCGGGCGGGGCCCACGCGAGTTCGGGCGACGCATCTGTTTCTGCAGCGGGCGCGTCGAAGCGGGCGTCCGCGGCATCGGTGACGGGCGGGGCCGCACTGCCGGACTCGGGCGCGGTCGGCGGCAACGACGGCGGAACGGGGCGAGCCGCCTGCGTGGAACGGCGGGTCGGCGCGGAGGCAACGGCATCCGTCGGTTCTTCGATCATGCGCGCACCCCCTCTGCCGCGAACGGCTCGGACCCATTCTCACGCGCCGCCACCTGGATCCGAGTGACGGGCAACGTCGAGTCGGCACCGAACTCGAGCGTCGACGGCGCGCGGCCCGACGAGATCAACTCCGCGGCGAGGGCGGCGATCATGGCGCCGTTGTCGGTGCAGAGCGAGAGAGGGGGGATCCGCACGGCGACCCCGGCGGCTTCGCCACGTGCGAGGGCGACCTCGCGCAGGCGCCGATTGGCGATCACTCCTCCTCCGAGCAAGAGCCGCGGCACGTCGTACTGCGCGCACGCGTCGAGGGCCTTCGTGACGAGCACGTCGATGACCGCCTCACGGAAGGACGCGGCGACATCCGCGATCGGCACGTCTTCACCCGCGGCTTCGCGCTGCTCTGTCCACCGGGCGACAGCGGTCTTGAGACCCGAGAACGAGAAGTCGTAGCGGTGCTTGTCGCGGTCCGAGGCGCGCGAGAGCCCGCGCGGGAACGCGATGGCTCGCGGATCACCGGATGCCGCGGCCCGATCGATCTCGGGACCGCCCGGGTAGGGCAGCCCGAGCAGGCGGGCGACCTTGTCGAAGGCCTCGCCCGCGGCGTCGTCGATGGTCTCGCCGAGCAGCTCGACGTCACTCGTCAGATCGCGGACGAGAAGCAGCGAGGTGTGCCCGCCCGACACGAGCAGGGCGACCGTCGGGTATTCGAGGGGCGGAGCGTTCGCATCGAGCAGGTCCGCGGCGATGTGACCGACCAGATGGTTGACGGCGTACAGCGGCTTGTCGAGAGCGATCGCGAGGGCCTTTGCCGCCCCGACACCAACCATGAGTGCGCCCGCGAGCCCGGGACCACTCGTGACCGCGACGGCGTCGAGGTCTTCGAGCCGGATGCCCGCCTCGGCAACAGCGGCCTCGAGCGCGGGCCCGAGCGCCTCGAGGTGCGCCCGCGCGGCGACCTCGGGCACGACCCCGCCGAATCGGGCGTGCTCGTCCATGCTGCTCGCGATGGTGTTGCTCAAGAGCGTGCGACCGCGGACGATGCCGATGCCGGTCTCGTCGCAGCTCGTCTCGATGCCGAGCACCAGGGGCTCGTGAGTACTCATGTGCACGCTCCCGCCTCGGATGGAGCCGGTTCTGCTGCGGAGTTCGACTCTGCTCGCGCGGCGAGCCAGCCGCGCAGGTCGAGGCGCATGACGATCGCGTCCACCCCGTCCGGTTGGTAGTAGTTCGGGCGGCGGGCGATCTCGGCGAAGCCCTCCGACACGTAGAGCGCCTGCGCGACGGGGTTGTCGGCCCGCACCTCGAGGAAGACCTCGCGCGCACCCCGATCCCCGGCCGCGATCAAGAGCGAGCGCAGCAGGCCGCGGCCCCGGCCCCGCCCGCGGGCCGTCTCGGCGAGCGCGATGGTCTGAATGTCGGCATCCGTCCCACCCTGGACGGCACGAATACCGCCGTAGCCGATCAGTCGGCCGGCCTCCTCGAGCACGAGGTAGCGTCCGTGGGGCGAGCGGAGCTCTTCGTGCATCATCGCGTCCGACCACGCATCGGTCGGGAACGAGGCGCGCTCGATCGCCATGATCGCGTCGAGGTCGTCGGGAGTCGTCGCACGAAGCGTCATACGCCCACCCGCTTGGGTGCGTGGCCGAGGGTCACGTCGGGCGAGCGGAGGTACAGGGGCTCGACGGATGCGCCATCCCCGATATGCATGTTGCCGGTGCTGTCGGCAGCGAGCATCCGTCCGGCCAGGCGCCCCAGTGCCCCCGCAGAGAGGGACGCGACGTCGATGCGACGGACGGGGCTCGAGGGCACGCTGAGCGAGAGCAGGCGCGCGTCGACGTCGTCGCGGGGGGCGAGGGCGGGTGGGGTCATTCGGACGGGCAGCCCCGCGGCCACCCCCGAGTACACGGTGTAGGCGAACTCGCGGCGGCGCGCGTCGGTGACGATCGCGATCGGGCCGGACGCATCCGTTTCGAACTCGGCGAGCGCTGCGGCATCGTGACTCGCGACGGCGATGACCGGCACGGCGCGAGCGAACGCGAAGGTACGGGCGGCGGCGATTCCGATCCGCAGGCCGGTGAAGGGTCCGGGTCCCATGCCCGCCGCGACGTGAGTGATGTCGCGGGGCGTGACGGATGCCTCGGCGAGAGCGCCCTCGATGAGGGTGCCGATGATCTCGGCGTGGCCGAGAGCGTCGGGGCTGGAGACTTCACCGCGGACGACCCCGTCGAGGTCGACGACCGCGACGGCGGAGCCGAGCGAGGTGTCGATGGCGAGGATCACGTCCTCCAGGGTAGTCGCGGCCGCGAGCGCTCAGCGCCCCTGCCCCGGGGCGTCAGAAGCCCGTTGGGGCGCTGTGGCCGCACTCGGCGCTGGCACCTCGGGCACCTGGGGCGTCAGAAGCACCTTGGGGCGTGGGATCCCGCGCCCCAACGAGGCTCCAGCGCCCCACGCAGGCCCCGGACCCGCATCCGCACGGTCGGGGCACCCGGGGCGTCAGAAGCACCTTGGGGCGTGGGACCCCGCCCCCCAACGAGGCTCCCGCGCCCCACGTAGGCCCCGGACCCGCATCCGCACGGTCGGGCACCCGGGGCGTCAGAAGCACCGCGCCGAGACTACGGGCGGCGCGAGATCGTCACGACGCGCGGCGCGTCGTCGTCGAGGGCCTCCGTGGAGCGCGAGAGATCGCCGCACATCGTGTCGGCGCCCCGGCCGCCGACCGGGCGCTCGATCTCGAGTTCCCACCACTGCGCCCGCAGACCCTCGGCCATCCCGCGACCCCACTCGACCACGACGACCGAGCCATCGGCGTCGATGTCGAGGTCGTCGAGCTCGAGCGCCGAGCCCAAGCGATACGCGTCGGCGTGCACGAGCGGCGGGCCGTCGACCAGGGACGGATGCGTCCGCGCGATCACGAACGTCGGGCTCTGGATCGGGCCCCGCACTCCAAGTCCCTCCGCGATCCCGCGGGTCAGGGTCGTCTTCCCGGCGCCGAGTGGGCCCGTCAGAACGAGCAGATCCCCGGCGACGAGGCCCGCACCGAGCCGGCGTCCGAGCTGCTCCATGTCGTCGGCCGTCACGATGTCGTGGCGGCCGAGCAGGTCGTCCGGAACACTCACGACGACACCTGCCGACGCGGCACCCGGGGCCCGATCCGCGTGACGATCTCGTAGTTGATGGTGCCCGAGGCATCCGCCCACTCGTCCGCCGCGGGAACGCCCAGAGTCGGGTCACCGAACAGGACGACCTCATCGCCCACGGCGACCGGGGTGTCGCCCGCGTCGACGACGAACTGGTCCATCGCGATGCGACCCGCGACGCTGAGGCGCGCCCGACCGATCGTCACGGGACCGCGTCCAGACGCCGCGCGCGGCACGCCGTCCGCATACCCGAGCGGGACGAGGGCGAGGGTGGTGGGCCCGTCCGTGCGGTAGTCGTAGCCGTACGACACGCCCTGCCCGGCCGGGACGCGCCGCACCGCCGCTACGGCCCCGCGGAGCGTCATGGCGGGGCGCAGGCCGAGCTCTGCCGAGGAGCGTCCGGCGAACG
This sequence comes from uncultured Microbacterium sp., assembly GCA_964477515.1. Taxonomy (GTDB): domain Bacteria; phylum Actinomycetota; class Actinomycetes; order Actinomycetales; family Microbacteriaceae; genus Microbacterium. Next base: position 1,285 of record CAYZEL010000034.1, on the reverse strand, counting down.
GCGAGAGGCCGTAGAGGCCGATACCGATGCGAACGCAGTTGAGGCGCGCCTCGGGCAGGTCGATCGCTGCGTGGGTCGCGGCGATGTGCCGCAGCGACGGGTTGAGGCCGAGACCGGCGGCCGCGACGACACCGGACTCGAACGCGGCGAGCGCCGCGAGATCGTCCTCGCGGGTCGCGTTCGACAGATGACTGAACAGCCCCACGACCCGGAGCTTGCCGATCCGTTCCAGGCGTGCCGCCTCGGCGAAGACGACGTTCCAATCCGCCGGCGCGATGCCGTTGCGCGACAGGCCCGTCTCGAGCTTCAGGTGCACGCCGACGGGACGGTCGACGGATGCCGCGGCCGCCGCCTGCAGCAGCTGGTCGAAGCTCGAGATGCCGAGCTCGACACCCCCAGCGGCGGCCTCGGCGAACGACGCGCCGGGCGCGTGCAGCCAGGCCACGATCGGGGCCATGATGCCCGCACGGCGCAGGGCGAGCGCCTCCGAGACATCGGCAACGCCCAGGCGCGTTGCGCCGCCCTCGAGGGCCGCGACGGCCGAGCGCGCCGCGCCGTGCCCGTACCCGTCCGCCTTGACCACCGCGATGACCTCGACACCCGTCAGGCGGCGCAGGTGCCGCGTATTCGCCGTGATGGCACCGACATCGATGAGGGCCTCGCGCATGACCCCGGTGGGCAACTGCGTCATCGAGTCTCCTCGGATTCGGCGCGAGTGGCGGATATGGGCCGCAGGCCCGCGACGGCGGATGCCGAGGCATCCGATTCCGCGACGACATACGCGGTCGCGAGCCCGGCGTCGTGCGACATCGACAGGTGGATGGCGGTGATCCCGCGAGACGCGACGACGTCGGCCGTCGAGCCCGCGAGGGTGAACCACGGGCGTCCGGATGCCTCGGGGGTGACCTCGATCTCGGTCCAGTGCACGCCGTCCGAACCGCCGAGTGCCTTGATCAGCGCCTCTTTCGCGGCGTAGCGCGCAGCGAGCGAACGGGGCTGCAGCATCCGCTCTCCCGGCGAGAACAAACGCTCGAGCAGGCGAGGGGTGCGCTCCAGGGTGCGCTCGAAACGGGGGATGTCGACGATGTCCACGCCGATCCCGACGATCACGCGTGGGCTCCGATCTTCACCTCGCAACCCTATCCCCGGGCCACCTCGAGCCGCTCCCCTGGCACTCGTCGTCATCCGCGGAAGCCCCGCTCGACAACGACTGCCCGGCGAGCCGGTCCAGGGGTTACTCGACGGTGACGGACTTCGCGAGGTTGCGCGGCTGATCCACGTCGGT